>NZ_PDJU01000009.1 GCF_004116455.1 Arcobacter sp. F155 | reverse complement strand
TTCAGCATTAGGTTATGACAAGCCAATGAATGTTTATTTAAATCAGATGAAAAATGTTGCATAACGATACAGAGATAGGTGGAATTTAAATTACGAAATAGTTGTCTTGACTTTTAGTGGCATTATAGATTTGAGTTATTTATTGCTGTATAAACTATATTTATTGAATCTTTTTCAACAAAGTCTAGAGCATCTTTACCTATCATTTCTTCTTTTGAATAACCTAGCAATTCAGGTGCTACATCATTTACATTAATGCACTTTTTATTTAAATTATAAATAATTAAACCTTCTATTGTTGAGTTGAATAAGGCTTCAAAAGTTTCTAGTGTATTTCTTTGTTGTTCTTCTAGTTCCTTTTCTAATTTTTTTTGATTAGTAATATCAATTCCAACTTGAACTTTAATTAATTTGTTAGAATTATTACTTTTCATGATTCTATCACTAAATAAATAGGTTTTTCTATTCAAATTATTTTTATGTTCCCATTTATATCTGTGATTTAATTCTACTTTTTCCTTAAAGTTTGTTGGACATTCAATACAAGGCTCATTCCTTTTTTCTAGTGCTGAAAAACATTTTTTACCAATAATATCACCAAACTCTTCTTCACCTTTTTTATTTGTATATAATATTTTATAATTCTCAATATCTATTGCATAAACTAATGCATCTATTTCATCAACTATGGAATCAAAAGAATTCTTAAGTAAACTCTTTGGCATAATATTTACTTATTATACAGCAAGAGTAGTTTCCTGCTTTTTAATTTGTTCTCTTTTGAACTCTTTATCATTTACACTTTCCACAATCATTTTTGCAATATCATCTGTTTGTACTGCTACATCATGGGTTTGAGTTGCAATTAATGCATTTTGTTGTGTTTGTTGATCTAATGAGTTAATTGCATCATTTATTTGTTCAATACCTAATCTTTGCTCTTGACTTGCCATTTCAACGTCAGAAATAAGTTTAGTAGTATTTGAGATACTATCATTTAGTATTTCGTAACCTTTTATCATATCATCGGTAATACTTTTTCCAAAATTTGCTTTTATAGTAGCATCTTCAACTAAATCTTTAATCTCTTTTGCTGCCTCGGCACTTCTATTAGCAAGATTTCTAACTTCTTGTGCTACAACCGCAAAACCTTTTCCCGCTTCACCTGCTGTTGCTGCTTCAACTGCAGCATTAAGTGAAAGAATATTTGTTTGGAAAGCTATTTGGTCAATAATTGAAATAGCTTCATTTATTGAAGTTACTTTATTATTTATTTCATCCATAGCTTCAGTTGTTTGGTTTGCTAATGAGTGCCCATTTGTTGCTGCACTTGTCAATGATTTTGCATAGTCTGACATTTTTACTACTGTTTCAGTATTATTAATTATGTTTCCTGTAATCTGTTCTAATGCTGCAGCTGTTTCCTCTAATGCAGCAGCAGCTTCATTAGAATTAACATTTAATGTATCAACATTTTTGATAAGTACATTTGAACTTTTATCTAAAGTAATTCCATTTTTTTCATTTTCTATTAACATATCAGTAATAGATAGTCCTAAACCATTTACTCCATTTGCAAGTTTTAGTAGATGTTCTTTTAATCCTTTTTGGTCTATTTTATTTAAATAATTATATTGACTATACTGTTCAAGGATAGTTAAAACATTATCAATATTTCCCTCTAGGTTTGTAGCCATTTTATTTAATACTTCTTTTAATTGCATTAGAGCAGGATTATTTACTTTCATATGTAATCTTTGACATAAATCCCCTTGTTCAAACTCAGTAAGAACATTAATAGTTTCATCAATAAGTTTTCTATCTTCTTCTATTGATTCTTTTGTAAGAAGAATATTTTTATTAACTATTTTTGCCATTTGACCAAATTCATCTTCCTTCGTATCTTTTAATAGTTCAGTGTCTTTTACTTCTCTATTTAAATATTTAAAAAAGCTTATAAGTCCATTTTTAAAATCATCTAATGATGAAATGATCTGTTTAACTATTAGTGTTGATATCAAGATAAAGGTTATTGTAAAAAATAAAGATAATAGAGAAAGAACAATTATCATTGTACTAATAGACTCTTCTTTTAATTCTATTGCGCTTTTATTAATTTGAATTAAAAGCTTTTCTAGTTCTAGTCCAGATTTAGTCATATTTTTAATTGCTAAAGAGTAATTATTAGTATTAATATCTTCTGTTTTTATTTTAACAACAAGTTGAAAATTCACTAAATATTCTTGAAGAGTTTTTATGATTTTATTTGATAGTTCTTTATTTTCTTTTTGACTTAGAGAGTCTCTGAAAGATGTAATATTTTCATTTAATAATTTTAAACTTTCTAGAGCATCTTGAGATTTTTTTTTGTCTTCAGTAGAAAGAAACTGATAAACTAATATTCTTGTTTTAAGAATATCTTGAATGAATATTTCCGTTTTTAAAGCTGCATTATTTCTTTTTTCTGATATGCTAAAATAGTAATTAAAGGTTATCGAAAATATAACTACTATTAATATGAAAAGTACAGGGAAAAAGATTAGCTTTCCCTTTATATTGAGGTTTATTGGCATTATTTGTTACTCCATGATTTTTGACGAATAGTATCTTATATTATCTTATCTTATAATTAAAAAATAATAATAATTGTAAAAAATTATGAAGTTTGGATTTGTATTTTTTATAAGTTGAGTTTATTTGAAACTTTATATTTAGAGTCAAATATTATATTGTCCTTTTTTATAAATATATAAAATACTTGTAAATATTATCTAAATAATTTTTATCTTTCTATCAAGATATATGACTTATTAAGTGTGACGTGCCTGTGACAAAAAGAGAGTATAATTTATTAAATGATTTTAAAGGACTGACAATGATAGTATCAAATACAGTGACTCAAGTAAATACTTATACTCAACAAAGTACAGCAACAAAAAAAGAACAAAGCTCAAATTTTGAAAAAGAGTTAGAGAACAAGGAAGATATAGAAGCTCAAAAAGCTAAAACAGAAGAAATACAGTTTAAGAAGATAGATAGAATGTCATATGATTTTATAAAAAATCTAGATATTAAAAAAATTGATGAGATATATAGTGATTTATCTGAAGATGAAGTTAATAAATTAGCAAATTTACATCATATTTCAAACATGAGTGAAAATGAAGTTTTAAATAAAACATTATTTGAAGAAGCTAAGAAAATGGCACCTAAAGAAGCTGCTAGCTTTTATTTTCAAAAAGCAAGTGAGCAGTATCATTATAAAACTACAGGAATAGGTCAAAGGTTTGTAGTAAATTCAAATATGTTTAGTCAAAGAACTGATGGAAAATTTGAATTAAATGAAAATATGAAGAAACTTATACCTTCTGAATATAAACTTTCTCATAACGAAGCTTTTAATATGTTACTTAATATGATAAGTAGTTCAGAGGAAGGTATTGAAAATGCAAAAACTGATGAAGTTAGAAAGCAGTTTGAAGAAGTCAAGTATGAATATACAGATATTTTAAATAAATACAATCAACAAATAAGAATCAATATGACTACACCAAATATTCATGCCTAAAAGTAAAAGGTAAAACTACCTTTTACTTCTACTATTTTTTAGGATAAGTCATCTCTTCTGGTTTAACATACTTGTCAAACTCTTCTTCACTTAGAAGTTTTAACTTAATAGCTTCTTCTTTTAAAGTTGTTCCATTTTTATGAGCTGTTTTAGCTATAAGTGCAGCATTTTCATATCCAATATATGGATTAAGTGCAGTTACTAGCATCAATGAATCATTTAGATATTTTTCTATGTTTTTCTTATTTGGCTCAATTCCTACAGCACATTTATCGTTAAAGGCAAGCATAGTATCACTTAGAAGTTTGATTGATTGTAAGATATTGTATGCAATCACAGGCTTAAATACATTTAGCTCGAAGTTACCTTGTGAGGCACTAACTGAAACAGTTGTGTGATTTCCCATAACTTGTACAGCAACCATAGTCATAGCTTCACTTTGAGTAGGGTTTACTTTCCCTGGCATGATAGAACTTCCTGGTTCATTTTCAGGAATATTAAGCTCGCCAATTCCACATCTAGGACCAGAAGCTAACCATCTAATATCATTTGCTATTTTCATAAGATTTGAAGCAAGAGCATTTAAAGCTCCACTTAATACAACTTCTCCATCATGAGCTGTTAGGGCATGAAATTTATTTGGATGAGATTTAAATTTATATTTTGTTTTTGTCTGTTTATTTAGTACTTTACAAACTCTTTGTGAAAATTCTGGATGTGAGTTAAGTCCCGTACCAACCGCTGTTCCACCAATTGCTAGTTCACAAATATATTTCATACTATCATCAATTTGCTCTAAAGCTTTATCAAGCATATCAACATAGGCACTTAATTCTTGTCCTAAAGTAAGTGGCGTGGCATCTTGTAAGTGAGTTCTTCCTATTTTTACTATATTGTTAAACTCTTTGCTCTTTTTCTTGAATGTCTTTTTTAAAGTTTTAATAGCTGGAATTAACTGTTTTTGCAATTCAAGTACAAAAGAGATTCTCATTGCAGTAGGGTAGGTGTCATTTGAACTTTGTCCCTTGTTTACATCATCATTTGGATGTACAAGTTTCTCTTTTCTAAAATCACTTCCTAAAATCTCTGTAGCTCTGTTTGCAACTACTTCATTCATATTCATATTTGATTGAGTTCCAGAACCTGTTTGCCAAACTACAAGGGGGAAGTTTCCATTTAGCTTACCTTTAATAACTTCATTGCAAGCTTGTTCTATAGCTTTACATTTCTTATCATCAAGTCTTTGAAGTTTGTTATTTACTATTGCGCAAGCTTTTTTTAAAAAGCTAAAACCTTCTATAACTTCACTTGGCATTGTTTCATTTCCAATAGGAAAATTTTCTATACTTCTTTGCGTTTGAGCAGCCCAATACTTATCGTTTGGTACTTGCATTTCTCCCATAGTATCTTTTTCAATTCTATAATTTTTCATCTACAATCCTTTTTCAAGATAAAGTTATTATATCATAGATTATCATTTAATTTTAATAATTAATATCAAAAAGATGTGAAAAAAAAGAGAAGTGTTACAAAGTGAAGTATTCTTCACTTTGTAAGGAGTATTAGATAGTTCTCCATTTAGCTGGTCCAGTCGTATGAATAGATGTACCTTCTGTATCAACTGCAACAGTTACAGGCATATCTTTTACTTCAAACTCATAGATAGCTTCCATTCCCATCTCTTCAAATGCAAGAACTTTTGCATCTTTAATAGATTGAGAAATTAAATAAGCAGCACCACCAGTTGCGATTAAATACATAGATTTGTACTCTTTGATTAAATCAATAGTTGGTTGCTTTCTTTCAGCTTTACCAATCATACCCATGATTCCAATTTCCATCATGTCTTTAGTAAATTTATCCATTCTTGTAGATGTAGTTGGTCCTGCAGGTCCTACTTTTTCATCTCTTACTGGATCAACTGGTCCAACATAGTAGATAAATCTGTCTTTTAAATCAACACCATTTGGAAGTGGTTTACCAGCATTTTTGTACTCAACAATTTTTTTATGAGCAGCATCTCTTGCTGTTAAGATTTTTCCAGATAATAATAGAGTATCACCTGATTTGTATTGAGATAGGTTTTCTTTTGTTAAATCTTCAATATTTACTTTTTTAACAGTATCCATTGGCAATTCTAAGTCTGGCCAAATATCTAAATCAGGTTTATTAAATTTAGCAGCACCATTTCCATCTAATTCGAAGTGAATGTGTCTAGTTGCAGCACAGTTAGGAATCATTGCAACTGGTAAAGAAGCCGCGTGACATGGATAATCTAAGATTTTAACATCAAGAACTGTTGTTAATCCACCTAGACCTTGTGCACCAATACCAATTTTGTTGATATCTTCATAAAGTCTTAGTCTTAACTCTTCTAAAGCATTTTGAGGACCTCTTGCTTTTAACTCATGGATATCAACGTGACCCATTAAAGCCTCTTTTGCAAGTAGCATTGATTTTTCTGGGTTTCCACCAATACCAATACCTAAGATACCAGGAGGACACCATCCTGCACCCATATTTCTTACATTTTCCATAACCCAGTCATAGATTGAGTCAGATGGATTTAATACAGCAAATTTAGATTTGTTTTCACTTCCTCCACCTTTAGCTGCAACTGTAATATCAATTTTATCAGAGTTTGCATCTACAGAGTAGTGGATTACTGCTGGAGTATTATTTTTAGTATTTTTTCTTTCACCTGCTGGGTCAGATACAACAGAATATCTTAATGTATTATCTGGGTCAGTATAACCTTTAGCAACACCTGCATTTAATACATCTTCTAAATCTCTTGAAATATCTAAATCAGCTTTTAAACCAACTTTGATGAAAATATTTACAGAACCAGTATCTTGACATAATGGTCTATGTCCCATTGCACACATTTTAGAGTTAATTAAAATTTGTCCAATTGCATTTTTTGCAGATTCAGACTCCTCTTTTTCGTATGCTTCAACCATTCCTTTTACAAAATCTTCTGGATGGTAAAAAGAGATGTATTGACAGGCATCTGCAATACTATCGATAATATCATTTTCAGTAATTTTTCCCATATTCTCAAAACCTTTTCATTAAATTTAAAATAGATTATATCGAATATGTGTTTATTAAAAAGAATAAAAAAGCAAATAAACTACCTTTCCTTAGGGGAAAAGTTACGCTTATTCACAAATTATTTATTTATATTTAGCTTTATTATGGTTTTTACACCAGTGTAGTCTTTATCTTCGTAATTATAAGTAGAGTTTTCCATTAGAATTTGACCATGCATATGTTTTACAATAATCTCTTGACTCATATAAAGTCCAATTCCAGTGCCTTGTGCAGGTCCTTTTGTTGTAAAGTATGGTTCAAAGACATGTTCTAAAGTCTCTTTTTTTATTCCACCTGCATTATCTAATATTTCAATTATTAGATGTTCATCTTTTTCAAAAGTTTTTATAAAAATAAGTTTTCTTTGTTCATTACTTATTTTTATAAGTTCATCCCTTGAGTTGTTTAAAATATTTATAAGTACTTGTACCAACTCTGTTTGTATTCCATAGATTTGAGTATCGCTAATATCTTTGATAACCTCTATTTGATGGTTTTTAAACTGTACTTTTATAAGATTAAATGTATTTTCAAAGGCTTCATCTATAGTAAACTCTTTCTTTACTTTATTAGTAGAAAAGAAATTTCTAAAATCATCAATTGTTTTAGATAGGTATTGAGTTGATTGGTTTATATATTCTAGGTTGTCGTTAAACTCTTTATCACTTAAATCTCCAATCTCTCTTTTTAGTTTCATTCCTGTTGCTGCAGTTGAAATTAAAGATAAAGGTTGTCTCCATTGATGTGCAATATTTCCAATCATAGTACCAATAGCTGCCATTTTTGATTGTTGAGCTAAAATATTTTGTTGATTAGTTATTTCTTCTAGGTGTTCTTTTATTTGATTTCTATATTGTGCAAATCTTGTTTCTAGGAACTTTGAAATTCTAACTGATAATACAAGTAATAAAGTAGTTAATGATAAAGACAAAAATAGAAGTTTATAAAGGTCTTCTTCAAATCTTTTATCTAAAACTTCTTTTTGTATCTTAATAAGTTTATTTACATCTTCTTGGTAAAAGCCTATTCCCATAGCCCATTGCCAGTTTTGAATACCTCTTATATAACTTGTTTTTGTAGCTTCTTTATTTGTAAGAGGTCTAATATGAGTATAGTCTAAATAAGCAGTTCCTTCTTTTCTTGCAATATTTATTATCTTTTCAATAGTTTTATATGCTTTTTTATCATAAATATCAACTGCATTTTTTCCTATTAGATGTTTGTTTTTATGTGCCAAATAGTTTGAGTTGTAATCAAGTATAAAAATATAGTTGTTATCACTAAATTGTTGATTTGCAATATATTGTAAAACTTCTTTTTGAATATCACCTTCAAAGTCTTCTACATATTCACCAGTTCCTATATACCAGTCATATGGCTCAAATCTTTTATTGAAACCTATTTTTTCATATTGGTTTTTCATATCATTTGGTTTATGATAAGACCATTTTAGGAAGCTTTCATCTTTATTTTCAAGACTTTTAATGATATTTCTAGTTAGATATTTACCTTCACCATCTTTAAAGTTATAAAAGCTACTTCCTTCAAGATGTTTTGCTACAGGTAATAAAATGCATTCATAATCAAAAGAATAGATAAAGAAATATCCTCTTCCTTCATTGAACCTAATATTTCTAATAGCATCTTTTATCATCTTTTGAACAACTTCTTTTTTTAGATGCTTATTTTCATTGTAAATATTCATAGCAATACTATGAGCTTCATTTACTCTTTGTTTTAGATTTTTCTTTAATTTAATCTCTGTTGTTTTTTGTTCTTCTAAAATAAATCTATAAATAGTATCAAGTTGATTTTTTACATCTGTTCTATTTCTTTGAACATACTCTTTTTCGATTAAATCTTTTTCTTCAATAAATGCACTTTTGTAATTTATATATAAAGTAAGTGAGATAATAACAGATAAAGAGAGGATAAAAACAATGGGTCCATATTTAATTATATTTAAAATGAGTAGTTCATTTTTATTATTCATTTAACACCTTTTTTCTACACGTGATTATATCTTAAATAATAAAAAGAAAAGTAAAATAAAAGAGCAAAAAAATGCTCTTTTATAATATATAATATTAAAATTTATCAGCTATTTCTTTAACAATTTTTCCTAGTTTTTCTATTGAACTAATTTCTACAGACTCTTTATTTGAATGTGGATTAAAAATATTTGGACCAATAGAAGCTAGTTTCATATGAGGAAATTTATCTTTAAAAATAGCACACTCTAGACCTGCATGAATTGCTTCAAGTGAAGCAGAAGAATCATAAGTTTTATAAATATCTAAAACCTCATTTGTGAACTCATTTATATCAGGTTTCCATGCTGGATATTTTCCATCAGTTTTAACTTCAAATCCAAAGTTTTCAAGTAGGGCTGTTGTCTCTTTTTTTATAGTTTCCAAGTTTTTATTATCCATTGATCTTGCACTTAGTTCTACATCAATAGAATTAATATTTGTAGTGATTTTTGCTAGATTTATTGAGTCTAAAACTACATTTAAATTTTCATCATAAGCTCTAACTCCATTTGCAAATGTATAAATGAAAGTAGTAATATCACTACTCCAAATATTAAAGTGTTCACTTTTAGTATCTATTTTCTCTATACACACAAAATCTTCATTAAAATTTTTTGGATAAGACTTAAGGGCTACTATTGCCTTTACATTTACAGGGATTGAATTTATTCTCTCACCTGCATTTATGTCTAATAATAAACCACTATTTTCTTTTACAAGTTCTCCAAATAGTTTAATTGCATTTGGTCTATTTTCATGGATATTTACTCCACTATGACCACCTGGAAGATTTGAAACTTTCACTTCATATAGTTCATAATTATCACTATTTTTTATGATTTCTTTGTTAGAAGTTTTTCCAAAAATATCAACTCCACCTGCACATCCAATACAGATTTCACCTTCTTCTTCACTATCAATATTTAACATATATTTTGCGTTTAATTTATGCTCTAAATTGTTAGCTCCAATAAGTCCAATCTCTTCATCACTTGTAAATAAAAACTCACAATCATAATCTTGTGACATAAGACTTAACATGTATGAACATCCAATTCCATTGTCTGCACCAAGTGTAGAATTCTCTGCTTTAAAAAATCCATCTTCTTCAATAATTTTTGGAATATTATTGTCAATTAGACAAACAATATCATAGTGATTTTGAATACATAAAGTTGCTTTTGAATCTTGTTTTTTACATAAAATATTATTGTAATTATCTACTAAACATTCATAATTATACTTAGAAGAAAACTCCTTAATATAAGAGATAAAATCATCATAATTTCCACTACATCTATTTAAGGCTGTTATCTCTTTAAAAATATCTATTACATTATTCATGTTATTAAACCTTTTTTTCTTTGGATTATATCAAATTGTATTGAATTTAAGATAATTTAAAAGTAGAAAAAAGCTTGATTTTAAGCTCTTTATAAACAGATTTTAATATGATAAAAATTATTAAAAATAGGGGAATATAAATGATAATTGATTATAAAGATGTGAATGATTTAAATAGGTATAAAATCATGTCAGATACTGTTGTTCCAAGACCAATTGCTTGGATAGTTACAGAGGATGAAGGAGTTGTAAATGCAGCACCATTTTCATATTTTATACCAATTTCAAGTAATCCAGCAACACTTATAGTTGCCATTGGACAAAAAGAAGAGGGCGTTCCTAAAGATAGCTTAGCAAATATTTTAAAACATAAAAAAGCAACTATCTGTTTTGTAAACAAAGATAATGTAGATAAAGTAAAACTTAGTGCTAATATGTTAGATAAAGACCAAAGTGAGGTTAGTGAGTATGAAATTGATGTTGAGAAACCATTAGAGGATTTCCCACCAATGATAAGCTCAACTCAAACAGCACTTTTCTGTGAGCTTTATGATGTAGTTAAACTACCTGGTAAAACTACTCCTTTAATCTTAGAGATTAAAAAGCAGTATATAGAAGATGATAGAATAAATGAAAAGTTCCATGTAAATGTAGAAAATGTAGGAAGAAGTGGAATTTTCTTTAAAGCTATGGTTGACTTATAATTTAGTTAGAGCAAGGCTCTAACTAAACTTTTTCCCTTCAAAATTATTTTTACTTACACTATTTACTACTTCTTGTGCAATACTATTTGTTTCTTTAGCAATGCTATTTGTTGTATCTGCAATTGATGCATTTTCTTGTGTAAACTTATCAAGCTGTCCCATTGCATCAGCAATTTGTGACATTCCTATTGTTTGTTCTTTTGCTGCATTTGATACATCATCGATTAAAGCATTTGTATGTGTAATCTTTTCTTCTAATTGATTAAATCCTTCAATCATCTTACTACTGATTTCTTTACCATTTGTAGCTCTTGTAGTTGCAGACTCAACTAGGTCTTTTATCTCTTTTGCTGCTTCAGCAGACCTAGAGGCTAGATTTCTAACTTCTTGTGCAACAACGGCAAATCCTCTTCCTGCTTCACCAGCAGTAGCTGCTTCTACAGCTGCATTTAGTGAAAGAATATTTGTTTGGAAGGCAATTTGGTCAATAACTGTAATTGCTTCATTAATAGTATGTACCGTCTCATTTATTTCATCCATTGAATGAACAGTATTTGATGCTAACTCCTTACCTTGATTTGCAGAATTTTTAGTATCATTTGAGATTTTTAGCATCTCTTGTGCTTTTTGACTTGTACTTTCAATGTTACTTGTAATTTCGTCAATAGAAGCAGCAGTCTCTTCTAAACTTGCAGCTTGTGATGTTGCATTACTACTTAATGTTTGAACACTTGCTGTTAATTCATTAGAGCTAGCTTGTAAAGAAATACCGTCTCTTTGACTATCTTGAAGCATAGATATAATCATTCTATTCATCTCAATAAGCTCTTTACCAATTTTTCCAGACTCTTCTTCATTTAGTTTCGCAGTAAAATCTCTTTGCGTATATTTAGCTAAAACATCACTAATTTTATTTAAGTCTTTACCTACTAAACCTTCAAGATTATTAAGCATATCATTTAGTAGTGATTTTAATTCATTTAATGAGTCATTAGAAGTAGAAGAATTAATTCTATCTTCTAAGTGTCCATCACTTACTTTATTTACAATTGATTTTACATCAGATATTAGTTTGTTATCTTCATCAATACCTTTTTTTACTTTCTCTATATTGGTATTAATATCTAGAGCCATTTGCCCAAATTCATCATTTGAAATTAAATCAATCTCTTTAGTAGAAGAACTCTCTTTATTTAAGTAGTTAAAAAATGATTTTAACCCTGAACTAATAAGGTTTAGATTTGATTTTAATTTTCTAATACTTAAGTAAATAACAGCTGCAATAATTAATAAACCAAATAAGGCTGCAATAATAGAAAAGTTTCTTAAGAAGATAGCTAAAGCTAGATATTCATCTTTAGGAGCTAATATAACAAAAGTCCAATGATATCCTGTATTTCCTATTTCAAAGGCTTTTGCATAATAGTAAGACTCTTTTCCCGTATTTACAGACACCTTATCGAAAGAACTATCTTCACCCTTGTTTGATTTAGAAAGAAGAGTTTTATATTCAGTATCATTCTTAGTAACTTCAAGTATCTCTTTTCCTAAAAATTCTTTATTTGGATGTCCTAATACAATTCCATAGTGATCTAGTAAGAAAGTATAACCTGTTTCATAAACTTTTTTAGAAGAAGAAAGTTTTACGAAAGTATCTAGAGCAATTTCTGCTCCAATAACTCCAACATAATTTCCATCTTTATAAAGAGGAATCCCAATTGTTGACATTAATACTTTTTTACCATCAATAGGATAAAGATAGGGTTTTGTTATAAATAGCTTACCTGCTTCTTTGGGTCCTTTTATCCAACCATTCTCTTCATTGTAATCTGCTGATTGTTGAAGAACAACTTTCCCTTTTGCTCTTGTAACATAAGGAGAAAACTCTCCATCTTTTGTATACCAAGATTCAGGAGCATCTACTCCTTCTTGTTTAGGGTTAAAAAGAACTGTTTTATCTTTCATCCCCCACCAAATACCAAGAAGTTGCTCATTTTCACTTAAAATTGAGCTAAGCATTGCAATAGTCTCTTTTTCATGAAGTTTTTTATCATGATTAATTGCTTCTTGAAATTTAGATCTTAGTGCTTGAACAATTTTAACTGATAGATTTACTTCTCCTTCAACTTTTCCTGCAAAATTACTCGACATCTCTTTTACATACTCTTTTGCACTTGATTGGGCAGTTTCATATGAATATTTAGCAATAAAGAAGATAGTAATTGCAAAAACTAGGATTGTAGTACCTAAAACTTGTAATAAAAGCTTATTTCCAAAGCTTCCTTTTTTTGAACCTTTATTTAACATAATACGACCTTTAAAAACAACTTAAATAATTATAACACTAAAAAGTATCATTTTAGTAGCAAAGTAATATAAAAGTTAAAAATATTATAAAAAAATATCGAATAAATTATTTGTTAAAAATATTTCAAAATGTTATAACAATTTGAGATAGTTTTAAGGTTTTTTATGTATAATTTCGACCCTCAAAAAATAAAACAGGAGAAAAATTGAGAATCACAATTTCAAATAATGAATTTAATGCACTACAAAAAATATTAGCTCAAAACGATATGACTTTATATAATAGAATCAACGAAGAGTTTCAAAAGTCAATGCAATCAAGAACAAAAAAGAAAATAAAAGCTACGGTAAAAGCAAATAATATAAAGAAAAAAAGAAGTAAAGAAGCTGTACAAAATGCTGTAAATATCTTAAGATTAGAAAATAAAAGTATCACTGTGTATAGTGTTGCAAAAACAGCAGAGATAAGCTATAACACTGCTAAAAAATATAAAGACTTCATTCAAGCTCAATAGAGTAAAAAAATCAAATAAATTATAGAATAAACCTCTTATTTAGAGGTTTGTTTTTTCTTTCAAAACATCATAATAATATGAAACAAGGATAAAAGTTAGTAGGTTAGTTTCCCTAAAACTAGGGAAACTAAGAGGTCTTATTCAACTATTTGATGTAACTTACTACATTTTGAAAGGTGTAAGTCCATTCCTGACATATCTTGAATGATATCTTCAAATGAATGGAAGTGTGCATCATAAACATAAACAAATATCTCATCACCTTTTTCTAAGAAGTGAGTTTTACCAAAGTCTGAATATGCTGTTGCACCAGCAGCTATTAAAAGACCTTTGTAGTTGTTTATATCTTTAATAAATGGTTTTAACTCTTCTAATGGTCCCATATCTTCTTGAGTATTGAATTTATCAATCATCCAGTCTTTTAACTGATTAAAGAAGTATGAGTATGATTTAACAGCACTAACTGTACCATAGTCTCTTAAGATACCATCTCTTCTAATAAAAGAAGCAATATGATATTTACTTAAAATACCATCTTCATCAAAGTTATCAACTTCGATTAAATCATCGGCAATACCTTTAGAGTTTGCTCCCCAGTTTTTCTTTGTACTAAGTTTGTTTCCATCTTGAATTCTATTTGAACAGTCATTAAATGCACCAAAAAGCTTTGGTTTAATATCTACTAACTTATCATTTTCATATACAAAATCACAAAGTAAGGCTACTTCAGCTTCAACTTGTAAATGTTCAATATCGTTGTGGTTAATAACATCCGTACTAATCGGATATTCTCCTAAAAAGCTATCATGATTTGGAATATAAAAAGGAAAAAGTCCTTTTGGAGCATCTTTCTCTTTTGTTTCAATAACAGAAAATTCATCTGCCTCACCAGCTTCACCTAAGTGGTTTGCAAAGTTTCCTGCAACACCAAACCCTAAATAATCTTTTAACTCTTCTAAATTTGCTTGGTTTTTATTCATATTTGTACCTTTTGTTTGTTAATAGTTGACAATAAGTTTTTATTAATTTGGATTGATTATTTAAGTGAGGGTATTTGTGAAGTTTACAGGGTAGTTATATTGTCTGATGTTCTACCTGGAAGTAAATCTTTCCTCACTGAACTTCATGAGTTTGACCTTGACTAATAGTTTCATTTTTTTGTCCTTAGTTAAAAATAGATAAGAAGATTACTCCTCTTATCTAAAAAGTTTAATTAAATTTATTTTCTAAATATTTCTATTAAGAAAAGAATCTTTTCTCAACGTCATCTAGTAATTTAGCACCAGAGTACTTAGCTCTTTGTACTAATTCCCAGAAGTATCTATATGTTGCTCTATCGTGTAACTCACCATCATATTGGATTGGTCCCCACTCAGCATCTTGTGCAGCTAATAAAATGTTTTGTGCAGCTTCTAACTCAGTAAAGTCTGGTTTCATTGCATCAACGATAGCTTGTACTTGTGTTGGGTAAATTGACCACATTCTCATGAATCCAAACTCGTTTCTAGCTCTTTCAGCATCTTTATAAGTTTGATATGGGTTTTTAAGGTCTAATGTTACGTTATGACAAGGAATAACATGGTTTTGGATAGCAGCTTGTGCAACTCTTGCTTTAGCAGCTCCAATTAATCTATGGTCAAATTGACCTGGGCTTCTCATGTTAATTGCAGGAATAGCACCTTGGTATCCTGATACAAAGTCCATTAAACCAAAGTCTAATACTTGTAGCCATGGTAATGTAGCAATTTTTTCTACATCTTGTAAAGCACCATGAGTTTCAATTAAGATATGAATTGGAATCTCTCTTGAAATACCAGCTTTTTTAGCTACTTCTTGAATATACTCAACTTGAGTTTTTACATCTTCATAAGAAGTTGATTTTGGTAATGTAATATATGCTAATTTTTCACCAGCACCTGGTACAAGAATATCAACATCTTGTCTCCAATCTGGATGAGAGAAATCGTGGATTCTAGTTCCAGCCATTGCATATGGGTTGTCTTCAGAGTTAACAACTCTAACAATCATTTCTGCATGCTCAACTTCTTTACCAGTCTCAGCTCCATCTTCACAATCACAAGTGATATCAAAAACAGGTCCAAGTTTTCTTTGCATATCAAAACCTTTTTTGATTAGCTTTTCGCTTCCTGCAAAGTGCTCACAAGTAGGAATAATCGGTAAAGATTTTCCAGATTCAAATAGTGCTTCATTAGGGTGTGTCATTTTATATCCTTTATATCAAGTTATATTTATTTTTTTGTTTTTTTCTTTGGGATTACAACAGTGTAATCTAAATCAAGTACTACATTTTTTAAGTACTTACCATCTTCACCTTTTGGTGATTCAATCTCTTCAGGTTTTTGATTTTTAACAGCAATTGTTCTTAATCTTAATAAACCAATATCATCTCTTTTATGATCAATAGTATCAATCACTTCCGTATATGCATAGATAGTATCTCCTGCATATGTTGGGTTAGCATGAGCTCCAGAGTTAATAGCATACATCCATTGTGCATTTTGTAAACCATTAAATGAAATTGCTCTAGCCATAGAGATAACAATTCCACCATACATTAATCTCTCTCCCATAGGAGTAGATTTCATCATATGGTCGTTGAAGTGAACCTTCGCATTGTTTTGGTATAACTTAGTTGCTAAAGTATGGTCACTATTATCAACTGTAATACCTTCTGGGTGATTTAGTCTTTCACCTTTTTCATAATCTTCAAAGAAGAAGTTTCCACCAGATGCGTTAGTATCAACACATTTGATTTGAGGAATATTGATTTCATCCAAAATAGGAGTTGACTCTTTAAACTCTGGAATCTCTTTGATACCAGTAGTTGTAGTCTTGTCCTTTTTATGAACCATAACCCATCTTTTGAAGTTAAGTACTTCTTCACCTTTTTGGTTTACACCAATAGAGTGAACATATACAACTCCAGACTTTCCATTTGAGTTCTCTTTTAATCCAATAACCGTTGAAGTCATTGAAACTGTATCTCCAATGTAAACTGGGTTTGGAAATGAAATCTCTGCATAACCTAAGTTAGCAATAGCATTTAATGAAATATCTTGCACTGACTTACCAAAAGTCAAGTGAAAGTTTAAAGTATCATCGATAGGTCTCTTTTCATATCCCATCTCTTGTGCTACTACATCTGAAGAGTGTAAAGCAAATCTAGAACCAGTGAATGCGATGTATAAAGATACATCTCCTTCACTTACTGTTCTAGGAAGAGGGTGTACTATTTTTTGTCCTATAGAAAAATCTTCAAAAAAGTTTCCCATATTTATCTTATTAGACACTTACTTCTCCTTATTTACCAAATAGGTTTTGACCTAATGATTTATATGTCTCATAAAGAGTAATCATTTTTCTAGCCCATTTAATTCTAGAACCATCAACAAGCTTGTTGTTATGCATAATTACTTCTTTACCTTGTTTTTTAGCTTCTTCGTATTCATTAATCATTGCTTCATAATCTTCAACTTCTTTTTGTTTAGGAGTAAAGATATCATTGATATACTCAATTTGAACTGGGTGAATCAGTGATTTACCATCAAATCCTAAGTTAAACGCATCTTTAGTTGAATCTTCACAAGCAAACTCATCATGAACATCAAAGTGTGGTCCATCAATAACAGTTTTACCATATGCTTTTGCAGCAAGTGCAATTTGCGATAGGTAGTTAAACATTGCTTTTGAACCTTTTTTGATATCAATATGAAGTCTGTTAGCTAACTTATTTGAACCAACAACTACAACTTCAACTCTTGGACTTGCTGCACAAATCTCTTGGATATTTAGTACAGATAGTGGAGTTTCAATCATAATCATTAATGTTAACTCAGGGTTAACTTCATCAATTAATTTAACTGCTTCTAGTACATCTTCTTTAGTATCAATTTTAGAGAATAGTAAAGCATCAAGCTCAATCTCTTTTGCTAATTCTAAATCTTTTTGTAAATCTTCACTTCCTAGGTTATTGATTCTTAGGATTCTTTCAGACTCACCGAACTTACAACCTTGGTTTTTATAAACATCTCTAACAACTTCTCTACCAACTTCTCTTTGCTCATGTAAGATAGCTTCAAGGTCGAATATAACGCTGTCTGCAAGTACAGATTTAGCTTTTTCTACGTTATGTTTATTGTATGACGGTACGAATAACATAGATCTTCTAGCTTTATATTCAATTACTTCTTCACCTCTTGCATGTGCATTTTCAAGCTCATGTAGATTTTTTACAAGTTGTTTTCTAAGAACTTTACCATTCTTAGTTCTTGGATAATCAGCCATTGCAAAGATTTTCTTTGGTGCTTTGTATTTAGCAAGATTATCTTGAGAGAATTTAAGAACCTCTTCTTGTTGAGCTTCAGTTAATTCTTCATGTCCAATTACAGCAATCGCCACTAATGTTTTATCTTTAGCTAAGTCAAATCCAAATGCTACACAATCTGCTACTAAAGGATGAGTTTTTACAACTCTTTCAACTTCGTGTGGAGATACTCTAAATCCAAATGTGTTGATAATATCATCTTTTCTACCAATGAACCAGATATAACCATCTTTATCTCTTTTTGCATAATCTCCTGTAAAGAAGTATCCATCATGCTTAGCTTTAGATGTTTCATCTTCAAGTTGCCAGTACTCTAAGAATAGACCTGGATCATCAATACCGATACAAATCATACCTTCTTCTTCAACACCAACTTCTTCTAGTGTATCTGGGTCAAGTAATTTAACTGTGTGACCTGGTTGAACAAATCCAGCAGACCCTGGTCTAATTGGATTATTTACAGAGTGAGAAATATAGTATGAACACTCAGACATACCAATTGCTTCAAAGATATCTTGTTTAAATCTATCTCTCCATAACTCAATCATCTCAGTTGAAAGGTGCTCACCAGCAGACATACAATATCTTAATGATGGACAATCTTCAATTGTGAAGTCAGTCTTTTGAATGATTTGTCTATAAATCGTTGGAACACCAATGAAAATAGTACAATTGTGTTTTTTGATTAAATCAACCCACGTTCCAGCGTCATTTGCACCTTCATATGCAATAACAGTGTGTCCATTAAATAATGGATCCATTAATGCTGAACCTAATACATATGTCCAGTTGAACTTACCAGAGTGCATGATTCTATCATTCTCTTTAAAGTTAAACCAATATTCAGTAGCAGGAGTTCTTCCAACTAATGATCTATGTGAGTGTAAAACACCTTTAGGGAAACCAGTTGTTCCAGATGTATATACTAAATATGCAGGCTCACCAGCTTTTGAGTTATAGTGATTAGGCGTTTTATCTGTATTTTTTAAGATTTCATTTAACGCGTAAACATTAATTCCCTTAGGCTTTTTTAAATCTTCAACACTATCAGTTGCAGCAACGATAATTGTTTTTAAGTTATCACAGTTTTCTAAATATGGAACAAGGTTCTCATACATAGAAGCTGATAATACAATTGCACTTGCTTGTGAATCTTCTGCTAAATATTTAACTTCTGAACCACTTAAAAGTGTAGATGTAGGTACAGCGATAATACCTGCTTTAATTGCTCCAAAAAATGAAATTGGGTATGCTAAAGAGTTTTTTAAACAAACTAAAACTCTATCTCTTGCACCAATTCCAATAGATGTAAGGAAGTTACAAACTTGGTCAGATTTTTCTGATAAATCTTTATAAGTTATCTCATCAGTCCCTAATTTATCATCTTCGATAATCATTGCTGTATTATTTTCATTCTTTGTACCAAGGTGTGCAGATGTACAAGCAACACCAATATTTAAAAATTCTGGTACTTCGATTTCAATAGTTGAACTCATTTTTGACTTCCTTTCTTAGATTAGACCGTATGGCCAGTTTTCTTTAAATGTGTGTAAAGGCATTCTATTTAATACATTTACTGCAAATGCTTCATCTTCTTTAGAAAGACTATTTAATGCATAAGCTCTTAATAGGTTCTGTAAAGATTTACCAAACATTGGTGGATCTAACATTTCACCTTTGTATCTAATTGCACCAGATAATAGTGCATCAGCTTTAATAGCTTCTTGTAAAATATCAACATCTTTTGCAATCTCATTTGGAGATGGAGTAAATGCAACTTTACAAACATTAATGTGATTTGGAGTAATAACTTGTTTACCTGTTAATCCCATTGCAGTTTCTCTTTTAGCGTGAGCATAAACATGTCTTGATGCATCATCACCATGTAAATCTAACCATCTTCTGATATCTTTTTTCTCAACACATGAATCTGGTAAAGAGTTTGGTGTTAATAATACTTCAACCCCACCAATTACACCTTTACCTTTAACTCTTGCTTCCATAGTAAGAATGTTAAAGAAAGTCTCTAACTCATCAATCCATCCCTCAGGAGTGATTTTATAAGCCATTGCTTTAGAGAAATCGTGAATACCAAATACTACGTGTTTAACTGTAGAGTGGCTCATTAATTTGTCTGCAATTTGTAAAGATTTTGGGTGCTCAATAATTGGTTGAATTTGTAAATTACTTCCAATTGAAACTAACCATGAAGATAAGTCTCTAATCTCTGCATCTCCATATACTTCTCCAGCTTTTGCTAAAACGATTGCATCAATATACTTATGCACTTGCTTTAACATTTTTAAATCCTCTTCATACTCATCTGTTCTGAATGGATTAATTCTTATAGCTATTTGGAAATCTCTCTCTGGGAATTTTGGTAATTCTTCGATTAAAAGTTTTCTTGACATAGCTTTTTGTCTACAACCATCTTCAAGGTCAAATAAAACAGTGTGAGCTTTTGTTTTATAAGCATGCTTTTGTAATCTAAGCTTTGCTTGCTCCATTGTTTCATAGCTTCCATCTAATGGATTGAATTTGATTGGCGGATAATATATTTGAATTCCTGGCCAGTGTCCACCTAACACAGGAGTTAAATCATCATTTGCTGTTAGTTTTGATAAATCTACAACTGATGCAGTCATGATAGTACCTCTTCTTTTTTATTTTATTGAAGAATTTTCAATAATTTTTCAGACTATTTATTCTTCTGACACTGAAATTAATCCATACATTTCATAAGTGAAACCAAAAGAATTAAACTAGTTATTTATTTTAAGCAAAAAATAATAATTTGTCAATAGCCCATGAAATAGGCTTATTAGAATATGTTCAGAAAAAAGTTGCATATAGTGAGAAAATTTAAAAAAGTTGTCACAGATAGTAAAATATTTTTTTCAAAATTTGTTACCTAAAATGTAACGAAAATATATATTTGGTGACATTTTCCTACTTTTAAATACAAAAATGCTAATATAACAGCCTTAATAGAAATGACTAGGAGTAGAGTTGGTACAAAACAATCGAAATAAATCTTTGTCAAGAGGACTTAGAATTTTAAAAGAGATTATGATTGCCACTAAACCTTTAACTGCAAATACATTATGTCAAAAACTTGTTATTGATAAAAGTACAATGTCAAGACTTATTACAACACTAATAGATGAAGAGTTTATAGAGTATAAAGATAATACTAAAGAGATAATTTTAAGTGACTTCATGCAAAATATTTTAGAAGATGAAGATAGAGATAGAATTGTAGAGAAAACAAAAGCAATCTTAGAAGAGATTCACGAGGTTTCAAATGAGTGTGCATACGTGGGTGTATTAGAAGAGGGTGCTGTTTTATATTTAAATCAAGTAGATAACTCAAATAGGGTTTTAAAAACTAGAAACTCTGTTGGATTAAAAACTCCACTTCATACAAATGGTTTTGGTAAGATTTTATTAGCCTTTTCAGATATAGAAATAAAAAATTTGAAGTTAAAAAAACATACAAGTAATACAATAACTTCTACAACAAAACTTCAAAAAGAGTTAGAACTAATTCAAGAAAGAGGTTATGCAATAGGAAATGAAGAACATGAGTTTGGATTGCGGTCTGTTGCAGTACCATATTTTAATAAGAAAAATAAACTAATTGCAACAATTGGTGTATCTGGACTTTCTGTAAGACTTGATTTAGAGACACTACATAAAATAGGTCAAGAGATATTTTTAATAGTAAATAAGCATAATATCTAAATAGATACTATGCTTAAAAAGGGACTTCTAAAGAACTGTTCCTTTGTTGTTTGATAAATATTCATGCGCTAAATAAGAACTTCTAGCATATGGTGTAGAGTGTACAAAAGAGAACCCTAACTCTTTTGCAAGTTTTTTATATCTATCGAATTGATCAGGGTGAACAAACTCTTTTACTTTTGCATAATCACCACTTGGTGCTAAATATTGACCAATACTTAAAAATTCACAGCCAACTTCTCTTAGGTCTTTAAATACTTGAACCATCTCTTCTTCTGTTTCTCCCAGACCAACCATTAATGCAGATTTTGTTTTTATTTTATTTCCACCAAGCTCTTTTAATCTTCTAAGAACATCAAGTGATCTTTGATATGTTGAACCTTTTCTAATTTTATACATTGATGGAACTGTTTCAATATTATGCCCAATAATCACAGCACCTGAGTCAACAACTTTTTGTAAAGATTCATCTTTTGCTTGAAAATCAGGGATAAGTATTTCAACTTGAGTATCTTCTGTATTTTTTAATATACTTTGTGTAACTTCATAAAAGTGATTTGCTCCACCATCTTTTAAATCATCTCTAGCAGGACTAGTAATAACTACAAATTTTAATCCTAGTTTCTGAACAGATAGTGTAATCTTTTCTACTTCTTCTTGATTTACGTAACCATTAGGGTTTCCTGTTTTTACATTACAGTATTGGCATCTTCTAGTACATAAGTCACCTAAAATCATAAATGTTGCATTTTTCTTTGCATAACACTCTGAAATATTTGGACACTTTGCTTCTTGGCAAATTGTATGTAATCCATGTTCTCCAAGTAAGGCTTCCATCTCTTTTTGTGCATGTGGCACAAGTTTTTTTCTTAACCATTCTGGTTTTTTGAAATCAACTTTTTTTCTTGGTGTAAGTTTATTTTCTGCTATAGTCATATTTATCCTTTAGTAGCTGATTTTTTTTAGCAATCTCTTCTTCTGTTAATTCACTATGTTCTAATTCAACATTAAATGTCTCATTAAATGCTTCGATTAGTAACACACATGCCTTATCAAATTCTAAATTTATGTCAAAATCTTCTAATGTTGTACCTATTTTCTCATCATACTTATCGTTTAGACTCTTTAATGGTATTGAACCATGTTGAAATATCGCTTTTTTGGTTCTTCTTTGTGCATTACCGCCAACTTTTTTTCCGTTTACAATAATGTCATATGCTTCAAAACCTACTTGACAAAATTCACTTTTTGATAAATCAATCTCTTCAATATCTTTAGCGTATCTTGCATCTAAGTTTAATTTTTTGTAAAAATTTATAATAAACGTACAAATGAACTCATAAGATTCTTTTATATTTAAACCCTCTAAAAGATTAACAGGTATAACTAATGAGTATGAAACATCATGTCCATGAAATAATACTCCACCACCTGTAATTCTTTTGGCATAGTTTTCGTTATATTCATCTTTAAAGCTATACATCTCAAAGTCTTGAGAAATACCAATAGTAAAGGATTTATCCCAATAATAAACCCTTAGTATTGGCAAGTTATTTTCTTTGTAACATGATAGTAATGCATCATCACTTGCCATGTTATTTTTTGCACTTGCTTTTGCCGATTTAATTACTCTAAATTTACTTTTTTTATCTTTCATATGTAAAGTCAACCCAAAAAGTTTATTTAAAAAGTCATAAAAAAATAGGTAAATTTTCTGACTCTTTTTTCCATTATATTTCTTTTTTTTATCATCAAACTTAAGTGAATATTACTAAAATTTTAATTAAGTAAAAATTAAAAATATTAAAGTATCATATGTTCATAATTCGACTTGACGGTACGAATAGCTACACAATTTTTACACAATGAACATATGTTCATTCAAAAACACTAGTAAATCTAGTAAATTCTTTACAAGGAAACGCAAATGTCAGATTTAAACTTAAATGATATTGATCCGGCTGAAACACAAGAGTGGATAGAGGCCTTAGATGCAGTATTAGAAACAGAAGGACCTAGAAGAGCACATTATCTTTTAGAAAAACTAATTGATAAAGCTAGAAGAAAAGGAACTTACTTACCTTTTAAGGCAACTACAGCATATTTAAATAGTATTGATGTAAACGATGAACCTAAAATGCCAGGTGATAGAGATATTGAAAAGAAAATCAGATCTGCTATCAGATGGAATGCAGCAATGATGGTACAAAGAGCATCTAAAAAGAACTTAGAGCTTGGTGGACACATCGCATCTTTCCAATCATCTGCTACATTATATGATGTTGGATTTAATCACTTCTTTAGAGCACCAAATGAAAAAGATGGTGGAGATTTAATTTTTTATCAAGGACATATTGCTCCTGGTATTTATGCAAGATCTTTTGTTGAGGGAAGAATTTCTCAAGAACAAATGGATAACTTCAGACAAGAAGCATTGGAAGATGGATTATCTTCATACCCACACCCAAAACTTATGCCTGAGTATTGGCAGTTCCCAACAGTATCAATGGGTCTTGGACCAATTCAAGCAATTTATCAAGCAAGATTCTTAAAATACTTAACAGATAGAGGAATCAAAGATTGTTCTGAACAAAAAGTATATTGTTATATGGGTGATGGTGAGTGTGATGAGCCAGAATCATTAGGTGCAATTGGACTTGCAGGTAGAGAAGGACTAGATAACTTAGTATTCGTTATTAACTGTAACTTACAAAGACTTGATGGTCCAGTAAGAGGAAACGGTAAAATCATTCAAGAGCTTGAAGGTAACTTCAGAGGAAATGGATGGAGAGTAGTTAAAGTAATCTGGGGAAGACATTGGGATGAACTATTAAGAAAAGATACATCTGGAAAACTTCTTCAACTTATGGAAGAGACTGTTGATGGTGAGTACCAAAACTTTAAACAAAAAGGTGGAGCTTACACAAGAGAGAACTTCTTTAATAAATACCCAGAAACTGCAAAATTAGTTGAAAATATGTCTGATGCTGAAATTTTTGCATTAAACAGAGGTGGACATGACCCATTAAAAGTTTATGCAGCATATAAAGCGGCACAAGAGACTAAAGATAGACCAACTGTAATCCTAGCAAAAACTGTAAAAGGTTATGGAATGGGTGAAGCAGCAGAAGGTAAAAATATTGCTCACGGTGTTAAAAAAGTTGACACTGATTCATTAAAACAATTTAGAGATAGATTCAGAATTCCAGTTTCTGATGAAGATTTAGAGAACTACCCATATTATACATTTGCTGAAGATTCAGAAGAAATGAAATATATGAAAGAAAGAAGAGCTGAATTACATGGAGCACTTCCTCAAAGAAGACCAAAGTTCACTGAAAAGCTTGAAATTCCTACTTTAGATAAATTCAAAGCTGTATTAGATGGAAGTGGAGATAGAGAAATTTCTACAACTATGGCATTCGTAAGAATCTTAAATGTATTAGTTAAAGATAAGAAAATTGGAAAAAGAGTTGTTCCAATCGTTCCAGATGAAGCTAGAACATTTGGTATGGAAGGTATGTTTAGACAATTAGGTATCTACTCTTCTGAAGGTCAACAATATATTCCTCAAGATAGAGACCAAGTTGCATACTATAAAGAAGATAAAAAAGGTCAAGTACTTCAAGAAGGTATTAATGAGCTTGGTGCTATGGGTTCTTGGATTGCAGCAGCAACTTCATACTCTGTAAATGATTGTCCAATGATTCCATTCTATATCTTCTACTCAATGTTTGGATTCCAAAGAACAGGTGATATCACTTGGGCAGCAGGTGACCAAATGGCTAGAGGTTTCTTAGTTGGTGGAACATCAGGTAGAACTACATTAAATGGTGAAGGTTTACAACACGAAGATGGACATTCACACATTATTGCTAATACAGTACCTAACTGTGTATCTTATGACCCAACATTTGGATATGAGCTTGCAGTTATCGTTCAAAAAGGTATTGAAAGAATGTATGGTGAAAACCAAGAAGATGTATTCTATTACTTAACAACATTAAATGAGAACTACAAACAACCTGCAATGCCAGAAGGTGTTGAAGAAGGAATTTTAAAAGGTATCTATAAGTTTAAAACTGTTGATGCTAAAGAGAACTTCAAAGTTAAATTATTAGGTTCTGGTTCAATTTTCCAACAAGTATTAGCAGCAGCTGATATTTTAGCAAACGAGTATGGAATCGCTTCAGATATTTACTCTGCTACTTCATATAATGAATTAACAAGAGAAGCACAAGACGTTGAAAGAAGAAACTTCTTAAATGTTGATGCTGAAGATGAGATTGCATATGTTGACCAAGTTCTTGGAAGTGATGATGAAAACATTATTATCTCTGCAACTGATTACATGAAATCATACTCTGAGCAAATTGCTCCATTTGTAAAAGGAACATTTAAAGCATTAGGAACTGATGGATTCGGAAGATCAGATAGTAGAGCGAACTTAAGAACGTTCTTCGAAGTTGATACTAACTATATTGTATTTACTACATTAGCACAATTAGCTAAATTAGGTAAAGTTGAAAAATCAGTTGTTACTGAAGCAATGAAAAAATACAATATTGATGCAAATAAACTAAACCCACTAAAAGCATAAGGAGTAAAAGATGAGTACTTTAGTAGATATTTTTATTCCTGATTTAGGAGCGGACAAAGACGTTGATTTAATTGAAATCATGGTTGAAGTTGGTGAAACTGTAGAAGTTGAAGATGGTCTTATTACTTTAGAGACTGAAAAAGCTTCTATGGATGTTCCTACAACTCATGCAGGCGTTATTAAAGAAATTCTTGTAAAAGTTGGAGATAAAGTAAACTCTGGTGATTTAATCGCTAGAGTTGAAGTTGAAGAAGAGGGTACAGCTGAAGAGAAAGTTGAAGAAGCTCCAGCCGCTCCTGTGCAAGAACAAAAAACAGAAGAAGTTGCAGCAGCTCCTGCAGCTGATTCATCTGAACCAATGGGATTAGAAGCAGCAGAAGCTGAATTAAAAGCTATTTCAGCAGCTGGTGCAGAAATCTCTTGTCAATTTGTAAATGAGCAAACTATTTGTTCTGTAGTTGAAGAAGTTCATGTACCAGATTTAGGTGCGGATAAAGATGTTGATTTAATTGATGTAATGGTTTCAGTTGGTGATACAGTAGAGTTTGAAGACGGTCTTATTACTTTAGAGACTGAAAAAGCTTCTATGGATGTACCAGCTCCATTTGCAGGTGAGATTATTGAATTAGCAGTTGAAGCTGGAATGAAAGTAAATTCTGGTGATTTAATTGCAAAAATGGTTAAAACTGTAGTTATGGAATCAAAAGTTCCAACTCCAGCTAAAAAAGAAGAACCAGTTAAAAAAGAAGAGCCAAAGAAAACTACAACTGTTCAAGAAGTTGCAGCAGTAAGTGCACCTGAAGCTACATCTGTATTAACTGAAAAAGCTAAGAAAATCTATGCTTCTCCTTCAGTTAGAAAAGTTGCAAGAGAGTTTGGTGTTGACTTAGGTTTTGTAAAAGGAACTGGTAGAAAAGGAAGAATCCTTAAAGACGATATTAAAGCTTATGTAAAAGAGCAATTATCTAAACCAGCAGTAGCAGCTGCAGGAACTGGAACAGGTCTTGGATTTAACTTCCCTGAGCTTAAAGAGATTGATTTCTCACAATTTGGTGAGATTGAAACTGTTGAGCTTAGTAGAATTCAAAAGATTTCTGGACCATCATTACATAGAAACTGGGTTTCAATGCCTCACGTTACTCAATTTGATGAATCAGATATTACTGAGATGGAAAGCTTTAGAAAAGCACAAAATGCAATTGCAGATGGATTTAAATTATCTCCATTAGTATTTGTAGTTAAAGCAGTAGCTAAAGCACTTGAAATTCATCCAAAATTCAATGCTTCATTAAGTGCAGATGGACAAAGTCTGATTATGAAGAAATACTTCAATATTGCAATTGCAGTTGATACTCCAAATGGTCTTGTAGTTCCTGTAATCAAAGATGTTGATAAAAAAGGTTTCAAAGAGATTGCTCTTGAAATGGCAGATATCTCAAGCAGAGCTAGAGAAGGTAAACTTAAATCAGCTGATATGCAAGGTGCATCATTTACAATTTCTTCTTTAGGTGGAATTGGAGGAACTAAATTTACTCCAATCATTAATGCTCCTGAAGTTGCAATTTTAGGATTATCTAAATCTGAAATGAAACCAGTATGGGATGGAGAAAACTTTGTACCAAGATTAATGTTACCATTATCATTATCTTATGACCACAAAGTAATTGATGGAGCTGATGGTGCTAGATTTACTACTACATTATCTAAGCTTTTAAGTGACATCAGACTATTAAGTCTATAAGGAGTACAGATGGGTAAAATTGTTGATATTCTTATTCCTGATTTAGGTGCAGATAAAGATGTAGATTTAATTGAAGTTATGGTTGAAGTTGGTGATGAAGTTGAAGTAGAAGATGGACTTATCACTTTAGAGACTGAAAAAGCTTCTATGGACGTTCCAACAACAGAAGCAGGAATTATCAAAGAGATTCTTGTGAAAGTTGGAGATAAAGTAAACTCTGGTGATTTAATTGCTAGAGTTGAAGTTCAAGATGAAGCAGCAGCTGAGCCAGTTAAAGAAGAAGCAAAAGCAGCTCCTACAGCTGCACCTGCTGCTTCTAAACCAGCACCTTCAAATGTTGAAGTAAGTGCTAATGCAAAAGAAGTAAAAGGTCAAGTTCTTGTAATTGGAGCAGGTCCTGGTGGATATTCTGCTGCATTTAGATGTGCTGACTTAGGTTTAGATACTGTTTTAGTAGAAAGACACCCAACTTTAGGTGGAGTTTGTTTAAATGTTGGTTGTATTCCTTCAAAAGCATTACTTCATGTTGCTAAAGTTATTGATGAAGCTGCACATATTGAGCATGCTGGTATCAAGTTCCCTAAACCAGAAATTGATTTACCAGGTGTAGCAGCATATAAATCAGGAGTTGTTAAAAAACTTACTGATGGTCTGTCTGCTATGGCTAAAATGAGAAAAGTAACTGTTGTTCAAGGTGTTGCTAAATTTGTAGATGAGCATACTGTTATTGTAAATCATACAGATAAAGAGGGTGAACAAACTAAAGTTTCATTTGATAATTGTATTATTGCAGCTGGTTCTCAGTCTTCTAAAATGGGATTCATTCCTCATGAAGATCCAAGAATTTGGGATTCTACAAATGCACTTGAAGTAAAAGAAGTTCCAAAAAGACTACTTGTAATGGGTGGTGGAATTATTGGTCTTGAAATGGCTACTGTATATCAAAGATTAGGGTCTGAGATTGATGTAGTTGTTAGAGGTCCTCAAGTTATGACAGGAACTGATAAAGATATCGTTAAGGTATATACAAAAGCAAATGAGAAGAAGTTTAACTTTATGTTTAAAACTCAAACTCAAGCTATCATTCCTAAGCAAGAGGGTATTTATGTAGAGTTTAAAGGTGATAATGCACCTGCTGAACCTCAAACTTATGACGCAGTATTAGTTGCTATGGGTAGAACTCCAAATGGATTAAACATAGGATTAGAAAATACTGGTGTTGAAGTTGATGATAAAGGATTTATCTCTGTAGATAATCAAATGAGAACAAAAGTTCCTCATATCTTTGCTATTGGTGATATTATTGGTCAACCAATGCTTGCTCATAAAGCAGTACATGAAGGTCATGTTGCAGCAGAAGTTATCGCAGGTCACAAAGTATTCTTTGAACCTAAACAAATTCCTGGTATTGCATATACATTCCCAGAAATTGCAACTGCTGGTATGAGTGAAATTGAAGCAAAAGAGGCTGGAATCAACTATGAGGTTGCATCATTCCCTTGGTCTGCTTCTGGTAGAGCATTAGCTTCAGATGTATCTGAAACAGGTATGACAAAACTAATCTTTGATAAAGATACTCACCAATTAATCGGTGGTTCTTTAGTTGGTGAAAATGCAGGTGAATTACTTGGTGAAATTTCATTAGCTCTTGAAATGGATTGTGATGCTGAAGATATTGGATTAACAATTCATGCTCACCCAACTTTACACGAATCAGTTGGTATGTGTGCAGAAATCTTCCATGGAAGTATTACTGACTTACCAAATAAAAAAGCTGTAAAGAAAAAATAGTTTAAACTGTTTAAACAATTTGAAATAAGCCTATCTTCTTTTGAAGATGGGCTTATTTATTTGCTATTTCTTAACTTATATGTAACACTTTTATCTTTTATTGTTATCATTTTTTTCTGTTCTAAAAGGTTTATTAAATCATTTATTTTTTCTTGACATAAAGTTCTTCCAGATATAGACATAATAGTATTTGCTAGAGTATTTACCTTTCTAGGTTTTGCATTTCCTCTTCTTACTAAGTAATCAGCTATTTCAGTGATTTGTGCATTTGCTGAGAGTGTTTCAAAAGTAGACTTCTTTACAAGTGGGATTTCATTGAAATTTGTATATCTGTAGACAGATATCTTTTTTTCTTTTAGATGTGAAATCAATACATCATATCCAGTGTCCTTTGATATTATATGAAAAAAAGCAGTAGGTTCAGTTACACTTAGTTTTCCTATATAAAAAGCAATATGAAAATCTAATGCATTTTTACCAACTCCATTTATAATTATGTATTCAGCTTTGTTTCCTAGATTTTGTATAGATGTTGCAAGTTCTACAGGTATTTTCTTTTGGTTTGCTCCAACAAAAATGAAAACTTTGTAGTTGTTGTTTTCTGGAATGTTTAGTGATGAAGGTTGCACATTTTCAAAATCAATAAAGATATAGTTTTTCTTACTAGGTTTATTTGCACTCATAAATATCCTTTAATATTATATCTTATAAGAATATTTCTTAAAGGAGAGAAAAATTATTATTATTTATAAAAGAAGCTTTTTTATTGTGTAGTTTAGGTTATTTTATTTAAATTTCTTTAAAACCCATAGCTTTTTGTAATGATTATAAAACATTATATTAATAAGTGCACCAATACAAGCTAAAAGTGTATCTTTATGTGCATCCCAAATATCTCCTTGTGTTCCTAAGAAAGCCATTCCTAATTCAGGGTAGAAAGTAACTGCTGCAAACCATTCTACTAATTCATAAATTGTAGCAATACAAACCACTAAAGTAAAAGTAAAAAATAGGGCACTTTTTAAACTATTTGAATAAACAACAACTATCTCAAATAAACTTCTAAAAACAAGTAGTCCAAAAAGAAAATGTACTACTCTATCAAAATGATTTCTTTCAAAGCCAAAGAGTTGTGTTATAAAATCAAAGTACTCCATTTGGGCATATGTAAAGTGAGCACCAAGTGAGTGTAAACTTGCAAATATTAAAAGGAAAAAGATACTTAAAAGAGTGTATTTGTATTTTATATCAGACCAAAGTACAAATGGAAAAAGTAGAAATACTAATATATTTTCCAAAAACCAGTCTTCTGGATATTTAGGGTTTATTGCTAAAATAATCCAAATCAATATATAAATACTATAGATGATTTTATGAGACTTTTCCATTATATCTCCTCTTTTTAAAGTATACTCTTTTCTAGGTAACTTTATAATATATTTCAATAAAAAGAAAATTATGATAAAGTTTATTATGAAACATATTTTAATATTACTACTACTTACAAACTTTTTATTCTCTTATGATAAAAACTTTTCATATAGAAAATATATCCATGTAAAGAAGTTTTATTCCTCTTTAGTAAAAGAAACAGTAGATATATCTTTGAAACACAATATGCCACCAGCAGCTATCTTAGCAATAGCAAGTGTAGAGTCTGGATATGGAAGAGGTTATGTAGCTTCTATTTCTGGAAATATCTTAAGCCTTGGTGCAAATAAAAATGATAAGGCTCTACCTTCTTTGTATTTACCAAATACAAAAGAGCCATATAAAGTAATATACAATAAAAAAGAGATAGCAACTTTTTTAAAAGATGAATTAGTATGGAAACAAAGACCAAAGAGTCTTAAAAAAGATTATAGACCAAAAGGTATAGCTGGAACTACTACAAATCTTGATTACTTTGATTATAATAAAGAAGCAAAGAAAAAAGCAAATCTTAAAAATATAGAAGAGTTTTGTACCCTTTGGATAAGTTATGAAAATCGTTTTAAAGCTTTTAATGGTGCAAGAGCCTTTTTAGATGAGCAGATTAAAAAGCATGGAAAAGAGATACTTTTTACAAAAGAACTTAATGAAGAGTTTATAAATCATATTGGTGGAAAGAAAAACTCTTTTAACTACAGAAAAACTTGGCCAATAAAAGTAATCAAAGTCTTAGAAAAAACAGGATTAACTAAACTTACAAAAGATATTTACGAGAACAAAAGCTTTGATGAAGTTTGGTAAAACTTTCTTTGAGTGATGTATAATTGAGTTTACTGTACAATCACTTTTTAAAACAAAATATATAAAGAGCATCATGATACAACTAAAAAATCTTTCAAAACATTTTGGTGAAAAGACACTATTTACAGATTTAAATTTAATATTAGGACAAGGTCAAAGAGTTGGTCTTGTAGGAAGAAACGGTACAGGTAAATCTACACTTTTTAAACTTATTTTAGGTGAAGAGCAAGCTGATGATGGGGAAATTCTAATTCCTAAGAACTATAAGATTGGGGCTTTAAAACAACACTTGGTTTTTACAGAAAAAACTTTAGTGGATGAAACAGCTTTAGCTTTAGCCGAAGATGACAAGTACTCTATTTATAAAGTAGAAAAGATACTTTTTGGTCTAGGATTTTCTCATGAAGATTTACAAAAAGATCCTTTATCTTTTTCTGGTGGTTATCAAATTAGGATAAACCTAGCAAAACTTTTAATTACAGAACCAAATTTATTACTTCTAGATGAGCCTACAAACTACTTAGATATCCTTTCTTTAAGATGGTTAAAAAACTTTTTAAAAAGCTTTGATGGTGAAGTGATACTTATTACTCACGATAGAGACTTTATGGATACTGTTTGTACACATACAATGGGTATTGTAAGACAATCCTTATTTATGCTTGAAGGAAGTACTCATAAGTTTTATGCTCAACTTGAAGCAAATGATGAACACTATGAAAAACAAAAAGAAGCACAAGATAAGAAAAGAAAAGAGTTAGAAGAGTTTATTGCTAAAAATAAAGCAAGAGCTTCAACAGCTGCTCAAGCTCAATCAAAAGTTAAACTTTTAGAAAAAATGGATGAGATGGATTCAATTGTAGATGAAGCAACTTTAGAGTTTGACTTTAACTATAAAGATACTCCTGCTAAGGTTTTACTTGATGTAAAAGATTTAAGCTTTGGATATAAAGAGAATGAAATACTTTTTAAAGATATCTCTTTTACTCTAAAAAAAGGTGAGACTTTAGGAATCATTGGTAAAAATGGTAAGGGTAAATCTACACTTCTAAATAATATTGCAAAAGAGCTAAAACCACTTAGTGGAACTATTGATTATCATGGAACTACTACTTTTGGTCACTTTGGACAAACAAATATTTCTCATCTTAATCCAAACAATACAATTATGGATGAAATCTATGTTTCAAATGCAAAACTTCCTGAAGCTACAGTAAGGGGTATTTGTGGTTCCATGATGTTTAGTGGAGATGATGTTAAAAAGAAAATTTCACTTTTATCAGGGGGAGAAAAAAGTAGGGTAATGCTAGGACAAATCTTAGCAAAAGATGTAAACTTACTGTTTCTTGATGAGCCTACAAACCACCTTGATATGCAATCAATTGATTCCCTTACAAAAGCTATTAAAAACTTTGAAGGTTCTTGTATCATTGTAACTCACTCAGAAGAGTTATTAAGACAAGTATGTGATAGACTTATTGTTTTCGCAAAAGATGGAGCTGATTATTTTGATGGAACTTATGATGAGTTCTTAGAGAAAATTGGTTGGGAAGAGGAAGAAGGTGAAGAACAAAAAGAGAAACCAAAACAACCTAAAGTAAATAAAAAAGAGAACAAAAAGTTAAGAGCTTCAATTATTCAAGAAAGAAGTAAAGAAACAAATCCTTTAAAAAAGAAGATTGAGAAACTTGAAAACTCTATTATGGAAATAGAAGACCACATTGAAAAACAACAAGCAGAACTAATCCAAGCTTCAAATCAAGGTGATAATAGCAAGATTATAGAGCTATCTCAAGTTATCAAAAAACAAGAAGATGAAGTAGAGCAGATGTTTGAATCTTTAGAAGAGAATCAACTTAAATTAGACGAGTTGATGGTTTTATATGATAAGAAGCTAGAAGAGATTTAGAGAGTGGAACTTTTTCATTGTTGGCAATATTGTTTGAGGACATACTAGATTAATTTTAAATTTATGACTTAAAAAGTAATATTTGTTGTTCAAAAAGTCCTAAGAGTTTGAGATAATCTCTAAACTCTATTTCTTGAATACTTTTGGGAACAAATTATATCTCTAAATAAAGGTTATAAAGCCAGTAAGTAAGATTTTATAATTTTGTTCCAAAAACTAGATGATAAGGAGAAGACTATATAGAGTTTAGTATCCTGTTTTCTATTGACAGATCAATATGATAGAAAGCTGCTTTTTCTTGCCATACACTTATCCTTTGTTTGTAATAATTGTATGTGAAGATGAATTACTATTGATTTCCATTTTATATCCTTAAGAAAAATATCATACTAGTATAATATTAATTAGTACCTTAATATATTGACAAATATTATATTAATATATATAATATAATTATTTTTAAAGGGGGATTATGAAAAAAAATCTTAGAACTAGGTAATAGTAAATTAGAAAAGGATAAGCAATGCAAGTACAATCAACACAAGCTGTAACACTAGAATATACAACTTCAAAAACTCAGAAAAGTAATAGTGCAGATATAAAATTTGATATGAGTAAACCATTTGATATTAATACTTTTAGTTTTGAGGATTATAAAAATATTGATGCAAAAGATTTATATGAATGGACGAAAGAGGATAAATCTTTGCAGAGTAGTGCAGGTTATTTAAAGAAAATGAGTCAACTAACAGAAGATGATGTTTTTAATGAAATCATGTTTAGCAAGGCTCAAGAATCATATTTAAAACATAGTAACCCTGCGACAGAACTTCAGAATGTCTTTTTCCCATTAGCATTGATGGATTTTGAAATGCCCACAGAAATGCCTAATCGAATGAAGCCAAATTATGAATCTAAAGCAGATTTTTCAGGAGGTGGTACACCCTTTCCGAATATTGAATATTACGTAGAATCAAAAGAGTTTATAAATGAAATAAAATCTTTTCCAGAATATTATAAAAATAGTTTAACTTACACAGATTGGGAAATGGATCCATTTCATGCAATGAACTATATGAATGATATTCTAAATAAATATGAAAAACGTACCAATGAAAATAATGCTACTTTAGATAGTTTGACTAAAAATAATCGACCTAATGCACTCTATGTATAAATAATAAGGTATCATAATAAAAACTAAAGAAGCATTTTTGTTAATAGAATTAATTATATCAATAGTTTTAATTAGTCTAATGTTGGTATATACGTTTTTTATAATAAAAAAGACTTAAACATTAATACAAAAGTAATAAATCTAAAAAGTTTAAAAAATGATTTGATTGAAAAATATACATTCAATAATTCATTAAAAGCTGTATGTATTGAAAGAAATTTAGAATGTTATGTATTAATTGATTGACTGGTTAATAAAAAAATACCTATAGAAAATCTTTTTAATGAAAAACTGATCTGGTTACAGCTTATAAAACACAAGAATATAAGTTATAAAAACAAATTCAACAACCTGTTATATTTGGCAATCTTTAGCTTTAGGATAGAAATACGCAGCACCACCATAGGTGACTACAAATACTATAAGACTTATTATAGAGTTACTAGTAAATAATTGTGTAATAGTTACTGCAACTACAGCTAATGAAAATATGATAACTAACTTGATTATAAACCCATAGGGTGTACATTGTCCTAGCATTTGAACCTCACATATATTTTTAAGAAGTATATCAGAATAGTCTTCAGATTTAATTCTCTTCTATTTACTCTCTTTAATACTAGATATTAAGCTTGAAAGAGTACTTATTAAACTAGTATGCTCAACAGGTTTTTGAAGTATATGTGTTACACCTATTTCATTTAGTTGAGCTATCTTTTCTTTTTCAGTGTGTGCAGAAATCACTAATACTTTCTGTTCTTTATTTATTTTAAATATCTCTTTGCAAAGCTCTATTCCATCAAGTTTGGGCATACTTATATCTGTAATTACTAAGTCATAAAAGTTATCATTGTCTGTTTTATGTTTTTTATACTCTTCTAGTGCTTCAAAGCCATTAAAACATACATCAATATTGGAAAAAAAGTTTTCAAATAGTTTGTTTAACTGTTCTCTTACATCAAGATTATCTTCAATAAAAAGTATCTTTAACCCTTTACTAAACTCTACTAATTCTTTTAAACTTTGCATTTTTTTCCTTTATTTTTAGATAGGTAAATCAATTAAAAATGTTGCACCATTATTTTCATTGATAACTTTTAGATTACCTTTACAGTGGTCATTTATTATGATTCTACTCATATATAAACCTAATCCTGTACCATCTTTATCACTTTTTGTTGAGAAGTATGGGTCAAAGATTTTTTCAATAAGAGACTCTTCTATTCCACCACCATTATCTTGAATTTTGATAATAATACTATGGTCATTTCTTTTGTATGTAGTAATACAGATTTTTTTATTTGGAATATCTTTTTCTGTTAGGATATCTTCTGCATTTTTTATGATATTTAAAATAACTTGTTGTATCTCTGTTGCATAAGAGAACAGTATTAAGTTCTTTTCTAAGTCTATTTCTAGTTTAATATTTTTTGATTCAATTGAAGTTTTTGTAATACTTATTGATTTTTTGATTACCTCTTCTAAGTCAAACTCTTCTTTCTCTTTATCTGTTTTGAAAAAGTTTCTAAAGTCATCAATAGTAGACGAAAGATGTTTTGAATACTCTGTTATTAAAATTAGCTCTTCTTCAAAGGACTTTTTATTTACTTTATCTTCAATCATAAGCTTTACAAGTAGGTTATTTGTAGTAGCTGAGATTGCTGCAAGAGGTTGTCTCCATTGATGAGCAATCATAGAAATCATCTCTCCCATTTGAGCTAGTCTACTTTGTTGGATTAGTTGTTTTGTACTATTTTCATTTTTTCTAATCTCTTTTTTGATTCTCTCTTCTAGGTTTGCATTTAACTCTTCAAGTCTTTGTTCTAATATTTTTCTATTTGAAATATCTCTAATAACTGTATGAATTACTCTTCTATTTTCAATCTCAATTGAAGTTAAAACTATCTCTACCCATACTTTTTTCATTTGATAGTTATAAAGTACTGCTTCAAAACTACTAACACCAAAGATTAAAACCTTTTCTAGTTTGTTATCAAATAGTCTTTCAGAAGAAGTGTTATCTGGTTGATACTCTGGAGCGATATCATGTAAGGGTTTATTTACTATCTCTTTTTTAGTAAAACCTAAAACATTTCTTGTTGATTCATTACAGTCAGTTATGATTTTGTCTTTTATAATTAAAACACTATCTGATGATTTGTTATATAAAGTCTCAAAAAGAAGTTTTTGTTTTGCTAACTCTATTGTTTTTTCTTCAATTTGATTATTTGCTTCTTGAAGTTTTCTATTGTGTTTATTTAAAATAGTTTGTCTATAAATAAACACTGCAAAAACAATGATTGTTATGATGATTATTTGCCAGATTAGTTTATAATCAAAACCTTCTGTAATAGATACTGCTGTCCATTTATTAAAAATTTCTCTGTGTTTATCTTCACTTACTTTATCAAGGGCTTTATTTAAAATACTTAATAAAATATCATTGTTTTCATGTACTGCCATATTTACAGAGTAAGTCATATTTGTATATCTTGAAATATATAAATCTTTTAAAGCGTATTTTGACATATAGTATGAAGCAATAGGTAAAGGCTGAATAGCAAAGTAAGCATCACCTTTACTAACTTTTTCTAAAGCTTCTCTATGGGTTTTAGTAATAAGAATATTTAAACTTGGATTAGCACTTTTTAATTTACTGATTAAAAACGAGTCATATTTTACAGCCATTGTCTTATCAAGGATTTCTTGTAATCCAGAAACAACAGATTCATCTTTTTGAGTAATAATCGCAAGTTTATAGTTTAAATAAGGTGTTGTAATACTAGTAAAATCTTTTATATCTTCATCATTTGTAACAGTTGGGATAATATCACATTGTTTGATTTTAAGAAACTCTTTTGTCTGCTCCCAAGAAACTGTTGGAATAGGAATAAACTTGATATTTATCAGCTCTTCTAGTTTTTCAAGAACATCAATAGAAATACCTTTTACTCTTCCACCTTCTTCAAAAGAGACAGGTTTTAAATCAGAGATATTACACATCCTAATAACTTTTCTATTTTTTAGGTATTCAAGCTCTTCTTTATTTAAAAAAGAGGCTTTCTTTCTTTTTACTTGTTTATTTGTACCAAACCATTTTCTTTTTAGTTCTAGTATCTCTTCATCACTAACACTCTTTTGTGCTTTTTTTAATATATCTCTTAATATTGTTTTTTCTTTTGATGTTCCAATTGAGATTAAACTAACCATTCTATTATCATCAACAAAACTTGTAGGTGTAACTCCTGAGATATTGTTTGTAGTAATTACATAATCAAGTACATTTTTCTTTCCTACTGTTGCATCTGCTTTTCCTAAAGAAAGAAGTTTAAGTGCTTCAAGGGAGTCTTTTACTAACATTTGGTTTATGTCAGGATAGTACTTTTCAATAGCTTTTTGAGCAAAAAAGCCTTTTGGCATGATTATTGTTTTACCCTTTAGTTTTTCTAAGCTATCTATATACTCATTGCCATCTTTTACATAAATGGCATTTGCAGCAGTATGAAAAACAGAAGTGAAGGCAATATATTGAGAACGTTTTTTATTTTTTGAGATATTTATAATTGCATCTATCTCATCTTTTTTAAGCATTTGTAAGAACTCATCCCATGAAGGACCAGTTATATATTTAACTTCAGTATCAAGTTTTTTAGCCAAAAGATTCATATAATCAATAGAAAAACCTTTTGGTTCTCCATTTTCAAAGAAGTTAAAAGGTGGCCAATTTAATTCATTGTGTAATCTTAAAGGAGAATTGTTTTTTAAAAACTCTTTTTCTTTTGTTGTTAAATCTATTTCACTATCTGAATATAGAAAGTTAAGAAATAATAGAAAAGTTATAAGATATTTACTTATTTTAATCATGTTGGTTTAATTATATATTATTTTAGATTAATTCCTATTATAATCAAGATAAGAGTACCTTAAAGCTTTTTAGAGATAATTATGTAAAAGAAATATTTAAAGGGAAAGAATGAATTTTTTTACAGCTGATATTTGTGATGAACATCCAGATAAAGTACATGTACTTGATAATGAATTTAAAAACTATGGTGCAAAAGATAAAGTATTCGCACAAGTTGTAACGGTAAAGCTTGATAGAAATAATAGTGAGCTTATTAAGATTTTAAGAGATGAAGATGGAACTGGTAAAATAGTTGTTGTTGATGTAGATGATGAGTATTTTGCAGTTGTTGGAGAAAACTTAATGAAGTTTGCCCATGGAAATAACTATGAAGCTATATTAGTAAATGGTTATGTAAGAGATACTGAGCAAATCAAAGATATTCCTGTAGCACTTTATGCAAGGGGAACTTGCCCTAGAAAATATATTCCTGTAACTGAAGGTGAAAGAAATGTTGAACTATCTTTTTGTGGAGTACAGTTTAATGATGGGGATTACGTTTACGCAGATGTAGATGGAATAATTCTAGCAAAAGAGAAGATTGTCTAATGTATCTTTTTGGTTTTGGTTCTTTAATTAATCTAAATAGTGCCCAAAAATCTTTTGAAAGAGAACTTAGCTATAAAGACTTAATTCCTGTTAGAGTAAAAGGTCTTAAGAAAGTTTGGAACTCTATTGAGCAGATTAACTTTGATAGCAAAGATACAAATGGAGTATTTTTAAATCTTCAAAAAGATGAAAACTCTTCTACAAATGGTGTAGTTGTTAAACTAAGCCAAGAAGAGTTTGAAGTTTTAAAACAAAGAGAAAAAAACTACTCTCAAGTTATAATCAAAGCCCAAGATGTTCAAGGAGCAAATCTTGATGAAGATGTTATTGCTTTTATGACTACAAATGAAGAGAAGCTAGCAAAAGTAGGAGATGAAAATACTTATATTCCTGCTAAGTATATAGATATTTTAACATCAGCCTTTGAACACTATGATGAAGAGTTTGTAAATGAGTATAAAAAAGAAGCTTTAGAAGAGTTTCCTTTCCCTTTAAAACAGGGTGTTTATAAGTTTTCAGACCCTTTACAAAATAAGTTAGCTAAAGAGGGTATTAGAAAATAGATGATTCAAAATAAGTGTACTATATACTCTTCCACTCTATATAAAACAAATAGAGAAAAACAAAGTGATGCTCTTATTACTAAAAAAGGCAATTGTTTAGATATAACCTTTTGTGAAGAGGATGACTTCGATAAGTTTGAAGAGGACTTAAGCTCTTTATGTGGGAACTCTTTTTCTTATTATTTTAAGAAAAGAGTTTCATCTTCCATAATCTCAATAATCTCAATAGTTGTAATAATGTTTGCTTTTCTTTCTGTATCTATATATGAAGACTTACTTAAAAAGATAGTTTTTGAAATGCCTTTTGAATGGGAAACTAATGACTCTATTGCTTTAGGTTTTGTTTTACTATTTTTATTTGGACTTTTTTTGATGCCATCAATCTTAGAGGCAAAAAGAAGTGAGTTTAAAAACATACTAGCTTCATGGTTAAATAAAGATATTAAAAAACAAAAAAGAGTTTCTCTTGCACTTTCACAATATGATAAAAAGACTCAAATCGATATATACAATATTGACTTACTAGAAAAAGAGCATTGGGTTTATCAAATCTTATTAAAAGCCTTATTTAAAAAGTTCTCAAATATAAATATTCATGTTAGAAATGATGAAGTAAAGAAAATAGAAAAAAGATTAAGTTCTTATAATATAACCAATATAGAGATAGTAAAAGAGAAATCAAAAGCCTTTACAAAAGATATAAACTTTCTTTTCTCTTCAAGGGAACAAAAACTAAACTCTTTATTACAACTATGTTCTACCAAGAAATTTAATACATCTTTAGTTTATGTATCTTTAGAGCTTTTTGAGTATTGTGGTAAAAACCTATTAGAAAGCAATGAGAAGAATGAGCATTTAACTTTTGGTTTCCAAAACTTTATAAATAGAAGTTTTGATGATTTTAAGTTTTTAAGACAAGAAGACTCTTCAAGGATATACTTTACTAATAACTTCCATTTTAAGGTTTTAAGTGATGAGCAAAGAAGATTAGCTTACTTTTTAAGAAATCATTTAGAAGAGTGTATTGAGTATTTTGATAATCCTATTTCATTATTGATTTTATATAACTATGTAAAAGATATTGTATTAGATGAAAGAAGGGTTTTAAATATCTTAGAAAGGTTTATTGTAACTGTTGAAAAAAGACAACAGTATAAGCTTATAGATGAGTACTGGTTTGAAATCGCTGGAAAGATGTTTGATTCATATGATTTAAAAAGTTTTGAAACTACAAAAGAGTCTATATATAGAAAACTATCTGTTGAGAGTCTAAATTTTCTTTTAGCTTTATTTGAAAGAAATGGTTATTTTGAACAAGCTATTTTAGTGGCAAAATATCTTTATGAAATAAATCCAAATAAATACTCTGTACTAATCTCATCTTTATATGAAAGAATGGGACTGTTTGATGAAGCCTTTTCATATTTACCAAAAGAGTTACAAATAAATGAAAATAAAAAGCCAAGTGAAATAGAAATAAAATACTTACAAAGAAAAGCATGGATAATAGTAAGTCAAAGAAAAGAAGAGTTAAGACAAGAGGGTAAAGAGACTTTAGAAAAACTATTTACTTTAATCTCTTCTCATAATGAAGATAATGAACCAATTTGGTTATGGCACTATTATAATATCAAAGCAAACTATGAAGAGTGGGATTGTAACTTTGAGGAAGCTATTAAAAACTATAAAAAGTGTCTAAGTATTCCAACTCTTGGTGCGTTTGAGTATGGAGCTACTTTTGTTAATATGGCTATTGCTTATAGATTTACTTATCTAACAAGTACTAAACAAAAAGACGCTAGTATTATACAGAAGTCAATATATTATGGAAAAGTAGGTTTACAACTAAAAGAATCAGTAGGGGATAGAGATGAACTTCCTGTGGTTCAACACAATCAAGCTTTAAATATTTTATATAAAGAGTTATACTCTATTCAAAAAGAAGATGAGCTACTTAATGAAGCTTTAGCTTATACAAATGAAGCAATAGAGATTTTAGATTCAACAGGATCTATTAAAAGACTTGGAATGATACTTATGGAAAATATTATTTGTAAACAACTGCTTCAAGTAGATTTTGATGATATTGTAACTAGATTGAAAGAACATTTAGTTAACTTAGATGATAATGAGTTAAAACAGCTATTAAACCTATACAAAGAGTTTAAAAAAGCAAATAAAATAACAGCTATTAATTTTTTGGAAAATGATTAAGGGGAATCAATGGACTATATACGTAATACAATTAATTTAAGTGAGGGAACAGTAGAGGAAAAAAGAGAAGAGATTAAAAAGTATTTTTTACAAACATATGAGTTGGATGAAAAGCTTTTTGATTTATTAAAAGATAAAGAGCATATATTTAAACAACCAAATAGGCTAAGACACCCACTTGTATTTTATTATGGACACACTGCAACTTTTTTTATAAATAAACTTAACATAGCAAATATTATAGATAAAAGAATAAATAAAACATATGAATCTATCTTTGCAATTGGTGTTGATGAAATGTCATGGGATGATTTAAATGATGAACATTATACATGGCCAACTTATGAACAAACAAAAGCATATAGAGATGAGGTTAAAAAGTTAGTATTAGAACTAATAGATACTATAGAGTTTACAATGCCAATAAACTGGGATAGTCCAATGTGGATTATCTTAATGGGAATAGAACATGAAAATATTCATATAGAGACTTCATCTGTATTATTAAGAGAGCTAAATTTAAAATACTTAAAAGAAGAAGAACTATTTACTTACTGTAATGAGTTTAATGACTCTTTTCCACAAAATGAACTAGTAGAAGTTAAAGGTGGTGAAGTAATACTAGAGAAAGATTATGACAATCCTATCTATTATGGATGGGATAATGAATTCTCTTTTCATAAAGCTACAATTAGAGATTTCAAAGCTTCTAAATATTTAGTTTCAAATGGAGAGTTCTTAGAGTTTGTAAAAGAGGGTGGTTATTCAAAACCTGAATATTTTACAAAAGATGGAGAAGAGTGGTTAGAGTTCTCTAAAGCTAAGCATCCAACCTTTTGGGTTAAAAAAGAAGGAAGATATTATCTAAGAGAGATTAATAGAATAGTTCCATTACCGTTAAATTACCCAGTTGATATAAATGTTTATGAAGCAGAGGCTTTTTGTAAGTTTAAAAGTGAGAAATTAGGTTTTGAAGTTAGACTTCCAAGTGAAGATGAGTTTTATAGATTAAATGATTATGTTAAAGCTCAAAGCCAAGAAGCCAATATTGGACTTAAATACTTTAATCAAACACCAGTAGATAAATATAAGATGGGTGATTTCTATGATGTAGTTGGAAATGTATGGCAATGGAGTATTACACCAACGTATCCATTAGATGGATTTAAAACTCATCCTGTATATGATGACTTTACAACACCAACTTTTGATGATAGACATGCTCTTATGAAAGGTGGGTCATTTATCTCTTTAGGAAATGAGGTTCTTAGAAGTGCAAGATATGCCTTTAGAAAGCATTTCTTTCAACATGCAGGGTTTAGATATGTTCAAAGCTCAAATGACTATAGAACGCAATTAAACGACAATGTATATGAGACAGATGAGCAGATTTCTCAATATTGTGAATTCCACTATGGAGAAGAAAACTTTGGTGTAAGAAACTTTCCTAAAGCTAGTGTTGAACTATTAAAACCATATTTTGATGAAATAGACTCAAAAAAGGCACTTGATTTAGGATGTTCTGTAGGTAGAAGTACATTTGAATTAGCAAAACATTTTGATGAGGTACTTGGAATTGATTTTAGTGCAAACTTTATTAATGTGGGAGTTAAGCTTAAAAAATATGATACTTTAACATACAAAGTAGCAACAGAGGGTGAACTTTTTGAAGAGAAAACTATCTCTTTAAAAGATTTTGATTTAGAAGATACTAAAAAGAAAACTTCATTTATGCAAGGTGATGCTTGTAATTTAAAAGAGTTATATACAGGCTATGATTTAATTTTCTGCTCAAATTTAATTGATAGATTATATTATCCTCAAAAGTTTTTAGATGATATCCCAAATAGAGTAAATAAAGATGGATTATTAGTTCTTTTATCTCCATATACTTGGTTAGAAGACTATACTCCAAAAGAGAACTGGCTTGGTGGATTTATAAAAGATAATAAAGAGATAAAAACTTTAGATACTTTAAAACAGAACTTAGAAGATAGATTTGAACTTGTTCAAACTATTGATGTACCATTTGTCATAAGAGAGACTGCAAGAAAACATCAACATACAGTTTCACAAATGAGTATTTGGAAAAAGATTAAATAATAAATAAAATTATAAAATAAAAGATTGTAAACTATTCTTATGAATAGTTTGCAATTAATCTCAACTAAAAAACAGTTAATATCTTTTCTTTTAATCTTACTTGCTGTTTTTACTTTCAATATTTTTTATGAATACTTCAAATATAAAGATTTTACTAAAGAAGAAGTTTACCTTGATACTTATGAAGTGTTAAATATCTATGAAAAAGAAGATTTTTTAGTTTTAAAACTTCAAAATGAAAAGCTAAGTTTTTTTACTTCCATTGACAAAGAAAATAGTATTGAAAAGTTAGATTTAATAACTATTGCAGTTTTATCAAGGGGTGTTTCTTTTTATGAGTTTTTAAAAGGCTTTTATACCAAATCGATTTTTTATGAAAACATTGAAAAAGTTCATAGTTTTAAAACAATGGTTTTTCATAAAATAAATACTCTTCATAAAGAAGAAAAAATACAAGAGTTATTTAATGCTCTATTTTTAGCTATACCAATCTCTAAAGAGAATAGACAAATATATACTGATTTTGGAATCAGCCATCTTATTGCTATTTCTGGTTTTCATCTTTCTATTATCTCTTTTATTATTTTCATACTTCTATTTTATCCATACTCCTTTTTTCATGGAAAATATTTTCCCTATAGAAATAAAAAAGCAGACGTTGTTCTTATTACTATATTTATATTGCTTTATTATTTGTATTTAACTAATTTAGTTCCTTCTTTACTTCGCTCTTTTATTATGTTTACTTTGGCTTTTTTGTATTTACGTTCAAATATTAAAGTGTTTTCCTTTGAGTCTTTAGCAATTACACTTTTAATCATACTCTCATTGTTTCCTAAATATCTATTTTCTATATCCTTATGGTTTTCTATTTCTGGAGTATTTTATATCTTTTTATATATTCATTATTTTAAAACTTTGCCCAAACTATTTTCACTAGTATTCTTTAATTTTTGGATATTTTTTGTTTTTAATCCTATTGTTCATTTTTTCTTTCCAAATACTTCTTATGAGCAGTTGTTATCTCCTTTTTTTACACTGTTTTTTACGCTTTTTTATCCTTTTGAAATAGTTTTACATCTAATAGGTTTAGCTTCTTTTTTAGATGAGTATATTTTGATGTTTTTAAATTATAAAATGGATATCTATGAAGTTTCAACAAGTTGGCAGTTCTGTATAAGTTATGTACTATTTAGTCTTTTTAGTATTTATAGTAAAAAATCTTTTATTATTTTGAATATTTTGTTAGTAATATTCAATATTAAAATCTTTTTCTAAGTATAAATAAATTAAAATTTCTTTAAAAATAATATTTAAATCATAATATTTGGCAAAGTTAAAAAATAGGAGAGAACTATGTCCCAACCTAATTCATGCTCATTTGACAAAAACTATTTAGCAAGTACAACAATTTTATTTATTGAAAATAATGATAAAATAAGATTTGAGACCTCAGAAATTTTTTCAGCCTTTTTCAAAAAAGTATTAGTTGCAAAAGAGGTAGAAGAGGCAATAAATATTTACCAAGATAATAAAGCAAGTATTGACATCATAATTACAGATGTAGATTTTCCAAACTACAGAGGAATTGATTTATTATCTCAAATTAGAAGTATTAACTGGGAAGTTCCTATTTTAATCACAACTACTTTTTCAGATATGAATATTCTAGTAAGAGCTATCAAGTTTAACCTTGCAAACTATATAGTTAAGCCAATTCAATTAAATACAACTTTAAAAATTATGTCAGAGATTGTAAAAAGAAAACAACAGAAAAAAGAGCTTGCTGTTAAAAACAATGAGTTAAGACAGTTTATGGCGATTTTAGACTCTTGTAATATTATTTGTGAGATGGACTTAAACTTTAAAATTACATCTGCAAATGATGCTTTCTTGATAAACTCTGAATTTAGCTTAGATGAGTTAATAGGAATGGGCTTTAATGATAAGCAGATTTTTAAAAGTGCAGATGCCACAGATAGAAAAATTATTGATACTTTAAGAGCTGGAAAAACTTGGGTTGGACTTAGTAAGAAGCTTACAAAACAGGGTGCAAACTATTATACTCACTCAACTATTTTACCAATATTTTATAATGATGGAAGAATAAAAAAATATATTGAGTTTTCTACTTTAATCTCAAAGTATGAAAATGAAGTTTTATCATTAAGAAAGCATATATATTTACTAAAGAGTGAAAACCTAAAGGTAAACACTGAACTTAAAAAAGAGAAAGATTACTATTTCCAAGTAGCAGAAAAACTTCAAGAACAAGTTGATGACAACGTAAACAATGCTCAAAAAATACTATTTGAGTTATATGAAGTTAAAAAACAAAATAAAATCTTGCAAGAGAAATTAAAAATGCAAGAGAGTAGGTTTGAAGAGTTTCAAGCAACTATGTTGTGTGGAAACTAATAAAGAAGGAATAAACCTTCTTTAAAGCATATGACCTAAATGCTCTTTTTTAGTTTGTAAATAGTTCTCATTATGTTTATTTGTTTTAGTAAGTGCAGGAACTCTACTATCAATTTCTAGGCCACAACTTTTTACAAAATCAATTTTTTTAGGATTATTTGTAATTAGTTTTATCTTTTTTAAATTTAAATCTTTCAGTATAAAACCAACTGCTCCATAATCTCTTTCGTCAGCTTTAAAGCCTAATTTTAAGTTTGCATCAATTGTGTTAAATCCTTGGTCTTGTAGGTTATAGGCATTGATTTTATTTACAAGGCCAATATTTCTTCCTTCTTGTCTATGATAAATAACTAAGCCACCTTCTTTAGAAATAAGCTCTAAGGCTAAGCCTAGTTGATTATTACAATCACATTTTAAACTACCAATTGTATCACCTGTTAAACACTCTGAGTGTATTCTTACTAAAGGGGTTTCTATGTCTTTAAAGTTTTTACTCATAATTGCAAGATGCTCTTGGCAACCATCTTTATAAGCTTTTATATCAAAGTTTCCATATCTTGTAGGTAGGTTTGCAATTTGTGATTGGGTAATATTTTTTTCAACAGTTTTTTTATCATCTTTTAAATAGCTTTTAAAGAAACAAGATTTTGCACCTGTATGACAAGCTGTATTTCCAACTTGCTCAACAATTACTAAAATAGTGTCATCATCACAATCAACTCTTAAATCAATAAGCTTTTGAATATGTCCGCTACTTTCACCTTTTTTCCAGATTCTATTTTTACTTCTAGAAAAGTAGTGAACTATTTTTGTTTCAATAGTTAAATCTAAAGCTTTTTGATTCATATATCCAATCATTAAAACTTCATTTGTACCATACTCTTGTGTTATTACTGGAACTAGTCCATTTCCTTTTTTAAAATCAATATTCATATTTTCTCTTTTCTTATTTATGCAACTTGGTTGCAATAAAGATTTTAACAAATAATTATAAAATGCGACTTAGTCGCAAAAATATAAATTTAATTCATGTTTTTATTAAGTTTTAAATACTAATAAACTCTTTTTTGTTTGTGATTACTTTTTTTAGATAGTTTCTTGTCTCTTCATATGGAAGATTAGTTCTTAGTTTATTATAAACATCTATTGGTTTTTTACTATTGATTTTGTTTATTGCTGTTGTTCTATTTGAAGAGAATGTTTTTAGTACATTTCCTGAACCTGTATTATACGCACTAATTACACAATACTCTTTTGAAATAGGATTTGAAATACCTTTTAGATATCTATTATTTAGTATATCAATATATGCAGAACCTAATTCAATATTGTTTTTTGCATTAAAAAGATAAGAGTTTGATGGTTTCCATTTTTTACCCTTAGTATAACTGTAGGCATCAATTCCCGCTGTACTTGGAACAATTTGCATAAGTCCAATTGCTCCTGCATGACTTACTGCAAACTGATTGAAGTTACTTTCTGTTTGAATAATCGCATAAACAAGGTTTTCGCTAATATTGTATTTTCTAGCAAATTGTTGAACAAAAGGTTTAAACTTTGCAACTCTTACATTTGCATGGTCTTTTACCATAGGAATTTCAACATAAGATACTTTTAGAGTTTTATTTCCATTTTTGATTTTTTTAGTTTTAACTTTAGAGTTAATTAAAATATTTGCATATCTTTTTGCTCTCCATTCCCATCTAATATCTTTATTTTGGTCATCTTTAACTTCTTTATAAAGATATGGTGTTTTCCCAAGTTTTACTTCTGATGTTCCAAATAAATCAAAAGCTCTTGGGTCTTCTGGTAGTAAAAGAGTTGTAATAATCGCATTTTTTAAACTTGATTTTGTGTCTGTTTCATCAATTGTCTCAACAGTTACTAATCCTTTATCAAAATCAACAAAGGCTCTACTTTTGTAGTCTTGCATGTATTTTACATACTCTTTTGGTTGAGGGACTTTTCTATTTCCTTTTCCCCATTTCTTATCAATATTTTCAATAAGTGAAGATAAGAACTTAATATCATTTATAAGTTTTTTAGGGTTTGAAGAATAAGAAATAGCTTGAGATTTTGCTAAAGATTTTAGTGCCGCAGACGGATCTTTACTTAGAGCAGCATTTGTAATTCTATAAGCATCATGAACACTACAACCAGTAAATAAAAAGGCCAAAGATATAAGTATTGTTTTTTTCATATTAATATTATTCTATAGTTTTTTAGCTTTAATTAAAATCTAGGTATTATTCCATTATAAATATAAGTTTTAAGGTATTTTATCAATGGAAATGATTTTAAATGAATATGATATGGTTGTAGGTGCTAAATTTGAAAATGGTACAATACAAGATTATGTAGATGAGGCACAAACTTACGGTTTAATTAGATATGAGGATACAAGTGCTAATTGGTTTTTATATAACGATTTAGATTCTCCTGAAGATATTAAAGAGTTATATGCAAAAGTTTTAAAACAAGAACATCATATAAAAGATGAACATGGTGAAGAGATGGTTATTTTCAATAAAGAAGGTAAAGTTTCTTATGAAAAGTTAGTTGATACAATTGATTCATACTTAGATGATGAATTAGCAAGTGTATATTAAAAAGGATACGTTATAAAAAAGTTTTTAGAGTTTAACTTTAATAAAGCAATTAATGCTGCTATTGAACAAAAAGGTTATGATACTCCAACAAAAGTTCAAAGAAAAGTTGTTCCTATTATAAAAAAAGGTATAGATACTATTGCTGCATCTAAATCTGGGACAGGAAAAACAGCTGCTTATGTTTTACCAATGTTAGACAAAGTAAATTCAAATCTAAACTTTAATAATAGAGTTTTAAGAGGTTTAGTTTTAGTTCCAACAAGGGAGCTTGTAGAGCAAGTTTCAAAATCTTTAAATGATTATGGTAAGTTTTTAAAAGTAAAACATACAAAAATCATGGGTGGTACTAGTAAAGCAAAACAAGAGCAAATTATCAATGGTGGTATTGATATTATTGTTGCAACACCTGGAAGACTAAAAGATTTAGTTGAAAGTGAAATTTTAGATTTAAGTAGTGTTAACTATTTAGTTTTAGATGAAGCTGATACTATGCTTGAAATGGGATTCTTAGAAGAAATTGAAGAAATCTTTTCATACTGTTCTCCATATAAACAAATAGTTATGTGTTCTGCAACTATCTCTCAAAATATTAGAAAACTAGCAAAAGAGTTTATGAAAGAACCTGTAACTGTACAAGTTCATGATAGAAGAGATACTGTTAGCTTAATTGAGCATAGAGCTTTTAAAATTGATGTAAAAAAGAAAAAAGAGTTAAATACAAGATTAATCAAAGATTCAAAATATGAACAAGTACTTCTATTTGTAAATAAAAAAGATGCTGCAAATGCTGCTTTAGAGCATTTTAATGCACATGGTGTAAAAGCTGCTGCTTTACATGGAGAAATAGAGTATAAACAAAGAGTTCAAGCAATTAAAGATTTTAAAAATAAAAAAATCAAAGTTCTTATTGCAACTGATATTGCAGGACGTGGACTTGATGTTGAAAAACTTCCTTTAGTAATTAACTATAATCTTCCAGAGACAACAGATGATTTTACTCATAGAGTAGGAAGAACTGGTAGAGCAGGAAATAAAGGTGAAGTTATTACAATCTTAACAGTAGAGGACTATAATCACTTTACAAAGATAGAAAGAGATTTAAGACTAAATGTTAAAAGAGAAATACATGAAGACTTTCCTTTAAAAGATAGACAACCTAGACAAAAAGTTCAAAAAAAGAAAAAACTTAGTGAGAAAAAAGGAAGAAAAACTCCTTCTTCTGAGCCTAAAAAAACAGGTGCAAAATCTAAGAAAACTACAAAAAGAGACGCTAACAGAAGCTTCAGAAGATAATAGTTTAGGAAAACCTAAACTATTATGTATTATTGAATAATTCCTAATTTATTTAATAGTAAAACTACAATTGCAAATGGAACAATATATCTAATTAAGAAGTACCAAATATTAAATACAGCTAATGGTACATGCTGAGTAAACTTATCTTTAAGTGTTTGTTTATCAACAAAGTATCCTAAGAATACAGAAGTTAAAATAGCTGCAATTGGCATCATTACAGATGAAGTCATGAAGTCCATTAAATCAAATGCATTTTTTCCAAAGAAAGTTAATTCTGCACCAAAAGATTTACTCATTGAAAGTAGGGCAACAATACCTAAGATATAGAATGTTGTTCCTGAAATAATAGTAGCTTTTGCTCTTGTGATATTAAATCTTTCTATAAAGAATCTAAGTGATGGCTCAATCATAGATACTGCAGAAGTAATACCTGCAAAGATTAAAGCAACAAAGAATGAAATTGCAATAACTTGACCTAATACTCCCCATCCTGAGAATATAACTGGTAAAGAAATAAATACTAATCCTGGACCTGCTGCACTTGGAGCACCAGCTTCAAATAGGAAAGAGAAAATGATTAAACCAGCAATAATTGCAATTGAAGTATCAACAAGTGCAACTGAGATAGAAGTTTTAACAAAGTTTGTCTTCTTTGATAAAGAGGCAGAATAAGTCAAGATTGTACCAACACCTAAAGATAGTGTAAAGAATGCTTGTCCTAAAGCTGCTAAAAGTGCATCACCATTAATCTTGCTCCAATCAGGAGAGAACATAAATGAAATAGCTTGAGAGAATGAATCTAATGTTAAAGCATAAATTAAAAGACCAAATAGAATAAGTCCTAATAAAGGCATTAGAATTAAGTTTATTTTTTCAATACCTTCTTTAATACCCTTTAAAACAATAAAGATTACAGAACCTGCAATTAAAGTGTGATATAGAATTAACGAGCCAATATCATTTGAAATTAGTTTTTCAAAGGCAGCACCTGCAACTTTTGCTTCTGTTGGCAAGCCAGAGAAAGATGTAAATACATAGTTTAAAATCCATCCTAGAACAACTGAGTAAAATGAAAGGATAATTAAACCTGTAAAAACCATAAAACCTGCAAACTTCCAGTTTTTGTTTTTTGATTTTGATAAAGTTACAAATGAAGTAGAAACATCAGACTGTCCATTTTGTCCAATTACTGTTTCTGCAATAAATACTGTAAGACCAATGAATAAGATAGCAAGTAGGTATACAATAACAAATGCACCACCACCATATTCACCTGTAACATATGGAAATTTCCATATGTTTCCTAATCCAACAGCTGACCCTGCAGCTGCTAGAATGAAACCAATCCTAGAAAATCGTGTCACTATAATCCTTGTGTAAGAAAATTTGTTATAATTATAGTGAATTAAGATGAAATTATTATGAAACTTTTATATAATTTATATACTAACCTAAAACTTTTTCTAAAGTGTATTTTAAATCTTCGTCTAAATCCATATTAGATTTCATCCAGTTTAAGTATCCTGGGTCTTCTTGAGCTACTTTTGCAATCTCTTTATTTTTGTATTTTCCAAATTTAAAAGATTTTATAAACACAGGAGTTTTCGTTAAATCTACTAGTTTTTCCATTGGGTTGTAGTCTGGATAGATTTCTCTACATTTTCCTACTAGTTTAGTTAAGAATAGTTTCATAACTAAAACATCACCAATTGCATCGTGAGCTTTGATTGTGATATTGTGTTTAGCCGCTTCTGCTTCTTCTACTTTATATAGTTCAAGGGCATATCTTAAATATTGTAATCTATGGTAAGGCATATCTGGGAATAGATGTTTAGCACATCTTAAAGTATCAATAATTTGATAGCTATTAATAAATCCTTCTTTTTCTATCATTCCCATATCAAAAGCAATATTGTGGGCAATTAAAAAGTTTTCATTACTGTTTAACTCTTCTAATCTTTTATAAAAAGTAGTTTCAGTAGCTTTTGGTTTTCCTTCAATTAAATCAGGAGTGATATTATGAACTTCCATTGCTTCAATTTTAATTTCAACATCTGAATAACAAAACTCATCATATGCTTCAATTTTACCTTTTTGGTCAACAATCATTGCTCCAAATTGGATTACTCTATCTTCTTCTTGGTTTCCTGTTGTTTCTGTATCAAATAGTACGTAGTGTGGCATTGTATTCCTTTAAATTGGTTCCCAATTTAAAGGGAACCGTTTTTCGTGTAAAGTTGTATAAATTATTATTGATTTAGATAATAAGCATACCATCACCATAAGAGTAAAATCTATATTTCTCTTTGATGGCTTCTTCATATATTTCTAGTGTTTTTTCTAAACCAACGAATGATGCAATAAGCATAATTAATGTTGACTTAGGAAGGTGGAAATTAGTTAGTAAATGATCAACTTTTATAGGTGTATTAGCCGGATTTAAAAATAAATCACATTCCCCTTGTATTTTGTTTGTTCTTGCATAATACTCAACTGTTCTTGTAACAGTAGTTCCTACAGCTAAAACCTTTTGTGCTTCATCTAAAGATTTTTTAGCATCAATTCCTATTTCAAAGTATTCACTATGCATAGGGTGAGATAAAATATCTTCACTATCAACTGGTTTAAATGTTCCAGCTCCAACATGAAGTGTTAGATAGTTTACATCATATTTATTATTGATTCTCTTTAATAGTTCTTCTGTAAAGTGTAAAGAAGCTGTTGGAGCAGCAACAGCACCATAGTTTTTAGCAAATAGAGTTTGATAATCTTTATTGTCTTTTTCTTCATCTTCTCTATTCATATAAGGAGGAAGAGGTAAATGACCTATTTCATTTAAAATTTCAACTAGTGTTAAAAAGTCAAGTTTTTTATCATCTTTTATAAAGTTTACAACTCTACTTCCATCATCATTTACTTCTAAAACTTCTGCTTGTAAGTTCATAGGGAAAAATAGTTTTGTTCCTACTTTAACCTTACCTCTAATCATTACTAAATATCTATCCATAAAAAGAGGTTTATTAAATAGTAGTTCAACTTTTCCACCTGACTCTTTTTCTCCAAAGATTCTTGCTTTTATAACTTTAGTATCATTTAAAAATACAGATAAATTATCAGGAAGTACATCCATTAAAGACTTAAAAGTTGTATGAGTTATTGTGTCAGTTTCTCTATTATAAACTAAAAGTTTTGCACTGTCTGCTGGGTAAACTGGCTTCGTAGCTATGAGTTCCTTTGGTAAATCATAATCATAGCTAGAAGTTTTAAGTGGGTCTAAATTACTCTTCATCATCTTCATCTATTGGTTGGTGTGGATTAAATATTTTTGCAATATATATTGAAACAATATAAAGGAAAATAAGTGGTCCAGCCATTAAGAATTGTGTAATAACATCTGGAGGAGTTAAAAGTGATGCAAAGATAAAAATTATTACAACTGCATATTTAAAGAAGTCTTTTAATGCTTTATCATCAACAAGTCCAATTTTTGCTAGGAAAAATGTAATTACAGGTAATTCAAATGCAACTCCAAAACCAAATAATAGTTTTGTAAAGAATCCAACATATTTACCAATACTTGGTAATACTGTAACAACAGCAGAACCAAAGTTAATAAGGAATTCAAAACCAAAAGGTACAACAACATAATATGCAAATGATGAACCTATTAAGAACATTAATGTTGCAAAAAATACAAAAGGTATAACTAGTTTTTTTTCATGCTCATAAAGACCAGGAGCTAAAAATAGCCACATTTGCCAGAAAATTACAGGTAATGAAACAATAAAACCTGCAAAAAATGCTACTTTAAGTGCTGTGAAGAATGTTTCTTGAATCTCTACTGCTACCATTTGAGAGTTTGGTGGAAGTACAGCTTCAACTGGAACCATCATCCATCCAAGGATTGGTTCATAAAAAAAGAAACAAGCAAAAAATGCAATACCAAGGGATAGTGCAGATACCATTAACCTTTTTCTAAGGTCAGCTATATGGGGCTTTAAATCATCAAGCATTATTTTTCTTCCTTAATTTCTTCGTCAAAATTTACTTTAAATTTATCACTATTTTCTTTTTTCTTTTTTTTCTTTGGCTCTTTTAATGAAACTTGTTCTTTAACTTCATCTTCTTTCGCCTCTTTTTTAGAATCTTCTTTTACTTTAGAAGGTTCATTATCATCACTTAAGATATTGTCTAAATCTAAATTCATATTTTCTTTTACATTTAGAGTATTTTTAGCGTCTTCAATTTGAGCTTTATATTTAGCAGCTTCTTCTTTCATCTCATTAATATTTAATTCGTTGTCAAGTGTAGATTTAGCATCTTCAATACCTGATTTAAATTTTTTGATAAACTTAGCTATTTCTACCATTGCAGTTGGTAGCTTATCGGGACCTAGAGCGATAATTGCAACTACGGCAATTAAAAATATTTCCATAAAACCCATTCCAAACATTTTGATACTCCATTATCTATTTAAAGGTGAAGATTTTACCTTATTTTTGATAAAATCTCTCTATTATTGATTAGAAATGATAAGGAAAATTTATGAAATTAATTTTTTTACTATTTGTAGGAATAGTACTATATTTTATTGCAAAAAATTACAAGACAGAGAAGTTTGAAAATATTAAGCTAAATGTCAAAGAAAAATTTACTGGTGATTTAATGAATCACGAAGCAGGTCTTTTAGTTGCATTGATGGCAAAAGTTGCAAAAGCTGATGGTGAAGTTTGTGAACTAGAAAAAGAGATGTTAAAGCATACTTTTAATGATATCTCAAGACATTTTGAAAATCAAGATGAGATAAAAGTAAAGTTACAAGATATATATACTAAAGAGCAAGAAAGCTTTGATAATACTATTGAAATTTGCGAAAAACTATATAAAATAACAAAAAATCACTACCAAAAAAGAGTTAAGATTATAGAATATCTATTAAATTTAGCATTTATAGATAAAGACTTTTCTCAAACTGAGTTTATGATTGCAGAAGATATTGCAAATGCTTTAAAGATAAAAAGAGCAGATTTTGAAAATCTAGTTAATACATTTGAAAACTTCTACAAACAACAAAAAGAGAGTCAAGCTATCTCTATAGATAAAGCATATACAGTTTTAGGTTCATCAGAAGAAGATGATAATAATACTTTAAAGAAAAACTATAGAAAACTTGTAAAAGAACATCATCCAGATATTGTAGCTGGAAGAGGTGAAAGTCAAAGTATTATTGATGAAGCAACAAGAAAACTTCAAGAGATAAATGAAGCATATGAAATGATAAAAAAACATAGAGGTATATAAGTGTTAAAAGATTTTGAATTAGATTATGAAGTTTGTAATTGTTTGAAAGTCTCTATAAATGATATTAAAAACTCAATTGAAAATAAAAATGTAAAGTCTTTAAGGGATTTACAAGAAGTTACAAAAGCAGGGACAGAGTGCAGACACTGTATTTTCCCTGAAGGTGACTTTGGAAAAATTAAAAAGAAAATTTATTGTAAAACTGTATTAAATGAGGTATTAAATGGCTAAAAGTTTTCCACACTCTTTTGAAGTATGTAAATGTAAACATGTTACTTTAGGAGAAGTAATTCATTCAATTAAAGAAAGAGATGCTAAAAGTATAGATGAAATAGGTAACTTAACAGATGCAGGTACATGTTGTAAATGTTGTCAAAGTAGCGAAAAAGACTTTGGAACTGAGAAGATGGAATTATATTTAGAAGAAATAGTAAATAAGTTTATAAAATAATGACAGAAGAAATAACAAAAGAAGAACTAATAAAAGATATTAAACTACTAATATCTACAGATGATGATGACAAAGTTGATATCAATCCTAACTTTTTAGAGTACTTTCAAATAGAAGAACTAGTTTCTATGAAAGAACAGTTAATTAAAAGAAAAAATAACATAAGAGAAGATACCTTTGATTATTTAGATGAAATTTATGAAAAAACAAAGGAAGATAATATATAATAATTATTATCAAAGGATTAAAGTTGATTGATTGGAATAATATAAAAAAACAATTACAGGAGTTCTTAAAAATAGAACTTGCTAAAACTGGATTAAATAGAGTTACTGTAGGACTTTCAGGTGGTTTAGATTCTGCTGTAGTTGCAGTACTTTGTAAAGAGATTTTCGGTGATAATATGAGTTGTGTTTTAATGCCTTCTCAATTTTCATCAAAAGAGAGTGTTGATGATGCTGTAGAACTTTGCGAAAAATTTAATATAAAATATGAAATAAAATCTATAGCTCCTATGGTAGAAGCATATATCCAAAATATGGATGAAGACAAGCTTAGAATAGGTAACTTTAGTGCAAGAATGAGAATGTCTGTTTTATATGATACTTCATCAAGGGACAAATCTATTGTAGTAGGAACATCAAATAAAAGTGAACTTTTACTTGGGTATGGAACTATTTTTGGTGATATTGCTTGTGCAATAAATCCAATTGGGGAAATGTACAAAAGTGATGAATTTGAGTTTGCAAAATTTCTTGGTGTAACAGATGCAATTATCAATAAAAAACCTAGTGCAGACCTTTGGGAAGGTCAAAGTGATGAAGAGGAGCTTGGTTACTCTTATGCACAAATGGATGAAGTACTTAAACTTTTAGTTGATGAAAATAAAACAAAAGAAGAATTACTTACTTTAGATTATGATGAAAAATTAATTGATTTATTAAACTATAGAATTAAAGCAAATGCATTTAAGGGTAAATTACCTGTAATAGCAAAAATTAAATGGAGTTAACAATGAGAGATATACCTTTTTACCAAACATCGATTGCTGAGGAAGAGTTAGACCAAGTTAAAGCTGTATTAGCACAAGATAAAGATACTAACAAAGTACTTGAGTTAGAAGATAATATTTCTAACTTCGTTGGTGCTAAGTATGCTGTTGCAACTTGTAATGCTACATCAGCTATTCACTTAGCTCTTAGTGCTATAAAGCTAAAAAGAGGTGATAAAATTTTAATGTCTGTTAACTCTTTTGTTAATGTACCTGAAGTTGTAAGACACTTTGATGCAGAGCCTATTTTTATTGATATAAATACAGAAGATATGAATATTGATGTAAATAAGTTTGAAAAAGCACTTGCTGAAAACAAAACTAAAAAACTAAGAGGTGCAATTATCACTTTTGTTGCAGGTCAAACTCCTGATTTAGATAGAATTTATGATATTGCCCAAGAGTATGGAATTATTCTTATTGAAGATGCAACATGTGCTTTAGGTGTAACATATAATGATGAAACAGTTGGAAGCTTAAGAGCTGATATGACAATCTTCTCTACAAACCCATCAAATGGTAAGTATTCAGAGAGTAGATCTGGGATGATTGTTACAAACAATGAAGAAATAGCAGAAAGAGCAAGACTTCTAAGAACTCACGCAATTACTACTACATATGATGATTTTGGAAACCTTGATTATATTTATGATGTAGTTGATATTGGACATAAATATGATATCTCTGAGTTAGATGCAGCTTTCTCTTTAGCTCAATTAAAAAAGACAAATAAGTTTATTAAAAGAAGAAAAGAGATTGCAAAAATCTATAAAGATAGACTTTCTGATATTAAACATGTAACTATTCCTCAACATAAAGATGAGCATATCTTTACTCACTTTATTATTAAGATTTCAAGAAACAGAGATGCCTTTGCAAGAGCATTAAAAGAAAGAGGTGTAGCAACTGGACTAAACTATATTCCTTTACATCTTTTATCTTATTATAAAAATAAGTATTCTATTAAGATTACTGCATTTAGTTCGGCATTAACTTCTTATCAACAAATTTTATCTATTCCTATGTATCCAGGATTAACTGATGATGAAGTTAACTATATTTGTGATCAAATCATTGAGATTGCAGCTGAGTGGATTTAATTTTTGAGACAAAAAATATTCCTATGGGTTGAAGATTATCTCTTCTTCCCAAATACCTTTCAACAAATAATATCTTTCTTTCTACTACCATTTACATTTCTTTATATGTTAATTATTGCTCTAAAAAGAGCAAGTGCAAAAGTAATTGAGTTTGGTATTCCTGTTGTTTCTATTGGGAATATTATTGTTGGAGGAAGTGGAAAAACACCATTTACTATTCACTTAGCTAAAAAATATGCTAATGTTTGTGTTGTCTTAAGAGGTTTTGGGCGAGAGTCTAAAGGTCTTTATGTTGTAGCAAACAAAGGCAAAATTCTAGAAGATGTAAAGACTAGTGGTGATGAAGCAATGCTACTAGCAAATAGATTAAGTGATGCAACAGTAATTGTAAGTGAAGATAGAAAAGAAGCTATTTTAAAGGCTAAAGAGTTAGGTTGTAAAGTAGTTTTTTTAGATGATGGTTTTTCAAAATACGATATTAAAAAGTTTGATATTTTAATAAGACCTAAAGAGGAACCTACAAACTTGTTTTGTCTTCCAAGTGGTGGATATAGAGAACCTAAAATGGCTTACTCTTATGCTGATTTAGAATTACAAGAGGGTAGGGACTTTAAAAGGGTTGTTTCTTTCTCAAAAGATGGTAAGTATGTTGATATTTTACCTATGAAACTACTTTTATTAACTGCTATTTCAAAACCAAAAAGACTTTTAGATTTTCTACCAGAAAATACAGTTATGGAAGCATTTGAAGATCATCATACTTTTACTCAAGATGATATTGATAAAATAAAAGCTGACTATAAAGATTATTCAATAGTTACTACTGAAAAAGATTTTGTAAAACTACAAAAATTTGATTTAGATGATATCTATTTAATGAACTTAGAACTTCAACTTGAAGATGAAAATAAATTAGAAACTATTGATAAGTATATAAATAGCTATAAGTAAAATTAGCTTGTATATTTAAGTAGTTCTTTTCTTAACTCTTTTTCATGCTCTTCTTCAACATAATCTTCTAAATAGTATTCAAAAGCACACTCTTTTGCTTTTAAGATAATATCTTCATCATCAGGAGATAGTTTAATAGCTTTTAAGTAGTATTTGTAAGCATAAGCACGATTTTCATCACTTAGATATAGGTTTGCTATTTTTAAAGCAGTGCTTGAAGTTTTATGTAGTTTAAAAGACTTCTTATAGTTTTTATAAGCTTCATCTCTTAATTTATAATCTCCAGTTTTTAGATATTTCTTAGCAAGTTTCTTATAAAGCTTACTATTATTCGGGTCTTCTTTTATCTCTATTTTTAACTGAATTATTTTTTCTAAAAGCTTCTCTTGTTTATTCATTTTCTCATCCAAATACTATTTAATAACTATTCTATTAATTAAATACTTTATTCTTATTTAAAGCAATAAATAATCAGTACTATTATGCTTTTGAGATATTTTGTATTTGTTCTTTTATTGCAGAGATTTTTTGATTTAACTCTACTATTTTTTCATTTATTTGATTTGCTTCATGGTCATTGTCTGTAAAGTTTAACTTTTTCATTAGTGATGCAACTTCACTTTCATATTCTCTTAGTTTTTTATATAGTTTTTGAAGTTGGGCAGCAGGATTGTTTGCTGCTTTGTAAGCTTTTTGTTTTGCATCTTCTGATATATCAAGGAAAACACTTTCCTCTTTTTTAGTGTAGTCAGTTTTATTCTCTTCTTTATTTTTACTTATTGTTTTTTCAAAGAGTTCTTTTCTTATTTCTAATCTTTTTTCTTTGTTTTTCTTTTGTAGTTCGTCTAAGTAGCTATTTTTAGTAGTATATGAAATTTTCATGTTAAGTCTTTAAATATAATATAAAAATGTATAATAATATTTAAATGATTAAAAAGATTTGAAATTTAGAATTTAAATTAACAACCAAGGAGAGGATTCCTTAGTTATTTTATGATGTGTCCTACAAATTTAGACATATTGTTTAGAATTTTTTCACCTCTTCTAAAACCTAGTCCAGATGCTTCATATGCATAGAATACTCCTGCTTGATAGTAGTTTCCATCTTCATCAGTAGGAAGTTCAACAAACTCTTGGTAAATAGCTTTATGACCTTCGTACTCACCGTCAGTTTCAACATCAATAGAACCATCTGCATTTATGATTTTTGTATTAGCACCTTCTCTTCCAAAACATCTTTTTTCAACTTGCTTTTTATTTTCTAAAGGCTCAAAAGATGTTTCAAGTAATAGTGGATGCTCTGGATATAAGTCCCAAAGTATTTTCATAAACCCTTTTGATTGGAACATTAAAGTATATGCAGGATTAAAGATAATTGCTTTTTTCTCTTTTATAATTTCAGTTAAAAGTAAAGCTAGTTCACTTTCGTCAATAGCAATATCTTCCCATGGGATAAGTTTAAACCAGAATTCAAAGTTTTCATCTTCTTTAAAAATACCATCATCACTAAAGTTAACTTTATCAATAAATTCAAAATCTGTATTAAATCCTGCTTCATTTGCTAAATGTTGAAGTAGTTTTGTTGTGTGTTCATCTTCTGGTAATCCAGAAACAGATGAAAATAAAATTTTCCATCCAAGTTTAGAGTAATACTCATCAAACTTTTCAATATCACTATCTAAAGTAATGATTCTTTTAAAGTTATCTTTTAATGCATCATATAGGTTATTGAACTGGCTAGCTTCATCAAGGTTATTTGCTTTTAGTTGAGCCCATTGAATAATAGCAGTTTCAAATAATGAAGTTGGAGTATCCGCATTAAACTCAATTAGTTTAATTGGCTTTCCATCAATTCCACCTGCTAAGTCAAATCTTGAATATAAGTGCCAATGAACATCACTTTCCCATGACTCTTTAATCATCTCAACAAGATTAAAAGGAATATTTAGTTCATGGAATAAATCATTTTCAATTACATATTCACCAGCTTCACAAAACATATCATAAAGCTCATTTGTGGCTTCATAATAAGCAGTTGCATCTTCTTCTGAAATCTCAACTATTTCATTTGCTATATATGAAGTATTATCTTCATCCGTATGCCATACAAAGCCAATTGACTCTAAATATTCACTTGTTAAAGGTTCTAGTTTTTGTAATTTCATTATCATCCACCAAATGATCTAGTAGAACCAAATGAACTTTTAGAACTACTTGAAGAAGATTTGCTTCCAAAGAAACCACTTTTCTTTGAAGAACTAGTTGTAGATTTTGAAGTATTTTTAAATGAACTTTGTGATCTACTATATGTTTGTGGAGATTTGTATTGAGCTTTTCTTTGGTTTTGATAGTTTTGATTATTAAATAGTTTATTTCCTAACCATGAACCAATCATAGCCCCAGCAATTGAAGAAAGTAAAACTCCTCCAAGTCCCATTCCACCATTTGACATTTCAGGGTTTGTTAAAGGTGATGTTCCTGCATCAATTTTTGCTTCTTCTTGTTTTACTAAGGCATCAATTTCTGCTTGAGAAAGAATTCTTTCACTACCATCTGGTTTTCTTAATACAATTGTAGTTTTTGATGATGGAAATTCATCAGCAATAGCATATTTCCCATCAGCTGATTCTTCAATGATTACAAAGGCGCCTTGTTTTTGTGAAGCATTTGTAAAAGCATCATTTTGACCTTGTTGTTGGTTATTATTAGAACCTGAATCAAAGCAACCAGTAAGTCCAGTAGCTAAAAAAGCTCCTAATCCACCAACAAGTGCGTAGTTAGATAGTTTTTTAATATGATTTTTTCTTTTTTCCAAGTTTAAGTCCTTTTATAAATATGTTTATAGTAATAAAAATTTGATTATGGTACTAAAATTATGCTATATCTTTAATGAGTTGAACTTTATCTATCAAAAAATATTCACAAATACTTATATATAATTTTTTCTTCTTTCTTTTAAAATTAAAAATATTAGAAAATTTATTTAAAAAATATAATTATAAAACTAATTGTAACTTTTGTAAGCAATGAATAAAAAATATACAGGTGTTTATTTTTGATTTAGCTTTTATTTAGGTCTTTATGCTATCTTATGGATAGTTAATACTTTGAAAGTCAAAATAATATTTTTATTTAAAAAAGTTTAAAAATATATTACATATCTAATTATTCAACATAAACTATACTTATATAAAATTTATAAATATTACATCAATAATTTCTTACAAAATGTAATATTCATCAATTTTATATGTAAGAAAATCAATTTATAAAGGATATATGTGCCATACGTAAAAGAAGTTTTTAATTATTTAAAAAGAACAAGTCCTTCTCAATCAGAGTTTTATCAAGCAGCAGAAGAGGTTCTAGAATCACTTAGACCTTTAATGCAAAAACACCCAGAATACAGAGATCACAAAATTATTGAAAGAATAGTTGAACCTGAAAGACAAATCTTTTTTAGGATAAACTGGGTTGATGACCATGGTGAAATTCAAGTAAACAAAGGTTTTAGAATAGAGTTTAACTCTGCATTAGGACCATATAAAGGCGGGATAAGGTTTCATCCAAGCGTTAATGCTGGAGTAATTAAGTTCTTAGGTTTTGAACAAATTTTTAAAAATGCTCTTACGGGACTACAAATTGGTGGTGGAAAAGGCGGAAGTGATTTTGACCCTAAAGGAAAATCTAATAATGAAATCATGAGATTCTGCCAAGCCTTTATGACGGAACTTTATAGGCATATTGGACCAAATACTGATGTTCCAGCAGGTGATATTGGTGTTGGTGCTAGAGAAATTGGATATATGTTTGGAATGTATAAAAAGCTAGTAAATAGATATGAAGGTGTATTTACTGGGAAGTCTTTAAACTGGGGTGGTTCTTTAGGAAGAACACAAGCAACAGGATATGGGTCTGTTTATTTTGCAAAATATATGCTTGAAGCTAGAAATGAAACTTTAGAAGGTAAGAAGTGTGTAGTTTCAGGAAGTGGAAATGTAGCAATTTATACAATTGAAAAACTTCATCATCTTGGTGCAATCCCTATTACATGTAGTGATTCAAAGGGAATGATTATTGATGAAGAGGGAATTGATTTAGAGCTTTTAAAAGAGTTAAAAGAAGTAAAAAGAGAAAGACTTACTGAGTATGTTAAGCATAGACCAAATGCTAAGTATATTCCAGTAGAAGAGTATGAAGCAGGAACAAATGGTGTTTATAGTGTGCCTTGTTTTGCAGCTTTCCCTAGTGCAACTCAAAATGAACTAAATTTAAAAGATGCACAAAATTTACTTAAAAATGGTTGTGAATGTGTGAGTGAAGGAGCAAATATGCCTTCAACTCCAGAGGCAGTTGAATTATTTGTAGAGAAAAAAATCTCTTATGGTCCAGGAAAAGCTGCGAATGCAGGAGGAGTTGCAACAAGTCAACTTGAAATGGCTCAAAATGCTTCAATGGTAAAATGGACTTTTGAAGAAGTTGATGCTAAACTATCACAAATAATGAAAGACATCTTTGATACAGCAACAGAAGCTGCATCTGAGTTTGGCGAGCCTACAAACTTAGTACTAGGTGCTAATATTGCAGGCTTTAAAAAAGTAGCAGACGCTATGATTGAACAAGGTTTAGTTTAATAGTTTATCTTATAGAAGGAGTTTTTTATGAAAGGTTTTGAAAATATTGTTGTAGGTTTAGATATCTCTAAACATAGTACTTATGTACTACAAAAAGCTTTTACTTTAGCAAAGGAGAATAGCTCAAAAGTTACTATTGTTCATGCTATTGATAAAGGTTGGTTTAGTGAGTTGTTTTCTGCTTCAAATTTTGAAGAGCTAAAAAGTCATGCAATAACAACTATTAAAGAGCAGCTTAGTCATGTTGATACAAAAGAAGTTGAGTATGATATTTTAATTGACAAAGATAGTGGTTCTGAGCTTGTTGTTAAAACTGCAAAAGAGTTAAATGCATATTTAATCATAATTGGTGCAAATGAAAAAGACCATGATGAAGTTGCTGTTTTAGGTTCAACTGCCCATAAGATAGCTCAAAATGGCAGAGTACCAATGATTATTGTAAAAAACCCTTGTGAAGGTGATTATAAAAATATTGTTGCATTTACTGATTTATCAGAAACTTCTTTTAAAAGTTTAGTTTTTGCAAAAGAGCTATTAAATCAAGAGAGAATTAAAACTGTTTATACTTATAAACAAATGGGTGAAATAGCACTTAAATATTATAATGAAGATAAGAATAAGCAAAAAATCCAACAAGGTATTAAAGAGAAAGAGAATGCTAAATTTGGAAACTTCATTAAAGAGTATGATTTAAAAGATACTGAGATAGTTGAAAGTAATCTTGGTGTAAATAGTGGACTTGTAAACTATGTTAAATCAAATAATAATGATCTGGTAGTTTTAGGTTCAAATGGAGTTAGTAATCCTAACTCATTTGTATTTGGGTCTACAACTTCATTTTTAATGGAAAACCTAAAAAGTGATTTACTAATTTATGTACCTAAAAAATAAAGATAGAGTTAAACTCTATCTTTATTCCCTTTTTAAACCTTTTCTCATAGCTTCAATAGTGTTTTCATCTGCTTTTGTATTTGTAAAGTATTCAAAGGCTAAAACACCTTGATAAAGAAGCATATCTTCCCCGTCTTTGATTTCGCAATTATTTTCTTTAGCAAGAGCTAAAAAAGGTGTTATTTTCCCATATACACAATCAAAAGCAAAAGAAGCATTTTTTAGAATTGGTTCTAAAATCTCTTTATCACAAGGAAGGTATTCATCTTTTAATCCTGCACTTGTAGAGTTAACAACTAAATCATAGGTTTTAGGCTCAAAGTTATCCCAAGAGTATGAAGTGATATCTTCATTTTTAAAAAACTCTAATTTTTCTTGGCTTCTATTTAAAACTGTTACATCAATACCTTTCTCTTGTAAGGCTAGGGCGATAGCTTTTGCAGTTCCTCCAGCTCCTAAAAGTAGTACATTTTTAACTTCTCCAAAAGACTCAATTGCTTTTAAAAAACCTGGTGCATCTGTATTGTATGCTATAACTTTTCCATTTTCATTTATGTATGTATTTACTGCATGAATTTTCTTTGCGATTCCTCTAACTTCATCGGCATTCTTAAAAGCAAACTCCTTATGGGGAACAGTGATGTTTGCTCCTAAATAGTTTTCATCTAAAAATACTTTTTTTATAGTATCTCCATCTTCAAGGTGATGTTTTTTATAGATACCATTAAAATTTAATTCTTCTAAACCTGCATTTTGCATTTGCGGTGATTTTGAATGCTCTACAGGGTTTCCAAAAATAGCAAATGTTTTTTTATTTTCACTCATAAATATCCTTTGTTATGGGGATTTTAGCAAAAGTCCTATTAGAATAGATTAAAGTTTAATCTTCAAATAGTAAAATAGGCAAATAATACATAGCAGGAAAAATAATGAAAAATATTAACTATTTTTTTACAAATAAAGATGATGGAAATATTGCATACCATGTTGGTGATAAAAAAGAGAATGTAGATAAAAATAGAGAAGAATTATCAAAAAAATATAGTTTTGATTTAGAAAAACTTATTTACATGAATCAAGTTCATGGTAACAATGTTCAAGTAGTTGATGAAAATTCACCACGATTAATAGAAGATTGTGATGGATTAATTACAAATACTAAAGATTTAACTTTAATGGTTATGGTTGCTGATTGTATTCCTATTATTTTTATGGACAAAAAGAAAGGAGTTACTGCAGCAGTTCATGCAGGAAGAAACTCTACTTTTCAAAAGATTGCACAAATTACAGCAAGTAAAATGATAGATAAATTTTTATGTAAGCCTTCTGATATAGAAGTTATTATGGGACCATCTATTGGTAAATGTTGTTATGAAGTAAATGATGAGCTTAAAAATATAGTTAAAACTAGTTTTGGTGAAGAGTTTATAAAAGGTAACAATATTGATTTACAAGGTATAAATACTATGTTACTAAATGATATAGGAGTAGTAAATATAAGTATAGCTAATACATGTACTAAGTGCTCAAATGAACCATATTTCTCTTATCGAGTGGATAAAAAGTGTGGTAGGTTTGCAGGTCTAGTTACCATCAAATAGACAATTGTGTAAGAATTATGTAAATATCATGTCAAAATCATGTATCTTAAACTTAAATTAAAGTTTATAAGCAGAAATTATAATAAATTGAAAAAAATTAAGTTTCGATTGGTTACAATTACACTCTAAATTATATATAAAGGTTATGAAAATGAGTGTAAAAGTAACTAAGACAGAAGCATTAGACTATCACAGAGGACCCAACCCAGGGAAGGTTGCAATCTCTACAACTACAGAACTAACAACACAAAGGGACTTATCTTTAGCATATTCTCCAGGAGTAGCTTATCCTTGTGAAGAAATACAAAAAGAGCCAGAGTTAGCATACGAGTATACTTCAAAAAGAAATCTTGTAGCAGTAATTTCAAATGGTACAGCTGTACTAGGACTAGGTGACATTGGTGCACTAGCTTCTAAGCCAGTAATGGAAGGTAAAGCTGTACTATTTAAAAAGTTTGCTGCTGTTGATTCTTTTGATATTGAAATCGATGCAACAGATGTAGATAAATTTTGTGAGGCAGTAAAAGCAATCTCTCCTACATTTGGAGGAATCAATCTTGAAGATATTAAAGCACCAGAGTGTTTTGAAATCGAAAAAAGATTAATTGAGGAATTAAATATTCCTGTAATGCATGATGACCAACATGGTACGGCAATTATTACAAGTGCAGCACTACTAAATGCAAGTGAAATGATGAACAAAAAAGTAGAAGAGATGAAAGTTGTTGTTGTAGGAGCTGGTGCTTCAGCAATTGCTTGTTCTACTATGTATAAAGAATTAGGTGTAAAAAACTTAATTATGTGTGACTCTAAAGGAGTTATTCATAAAGAAAGAACTGATTTAAATAAATATAAAAAAGCATTTATGGCTGAAACTGCAATGACTATTGAAGAAGCATTTACAGATGCTGATATGGTTTTAGGATTATCAAGACCTGGAACATTTACAAAAGAACATATTGCTTTAATGAGTGAAGAACCAATTGTATTTACATTAGCAAATCCTACTCCTGAGCTTTTCCCTGAAGAGGTTAAAGAAGTTAAGCCAAAAGCAATTGTTGGTACAGGTAGAAGTGATTTCCCAAATCAAGTAAACAATGTACTTGGTTTCCCATTTATTTTTAGAGGTGCATTAGATGTACAAACTAGAAAAATAAATATGACTATGAAAATGGCAGCAGCTAAAGCAATTGCTGATTTAGCAAAAGAACCATTAACTGATGACCTTAAAAAAGAGTTTGGTGATTTAACTTATGGTAGAGAGTATATTATTCCTGTACCATTTGATAAAAGACTATTTATTGAGGTTTCAAGTGCTGTTGCAAATGCCGCTGTAGAAACTGGTGTTGCAAGAGTTAAAGAATTTGATTTAGAAGCTTATAAAACTAACTTATCTAAAATGATTTAAATCTTTATTTTGGTATTATTCCTCTCTTAAAATAAATTGGAATTAAGGGTTTCTTTAGAAGAGTATTCTTTTAAAGAAACCTAATAATAGGAACAAAATGAAAGATTACATACTTTTAATTAATACTCATGACTCTAAGGGACTTGTATACAATGTCTCTAAAATCCTTTTTGCAAATAACTTAAACATAGAAACAAATGCTGAATTTGTTGATAAAGATACAAATAAATTTTTTATGAGAACAGTTATTTCAGGAGATGTAAATAGAGATTTACTTTTAAAAGAGTTAACTGAGGCACTACCTGAAAACTCAATAATCAAATTAAATCAGAAATCTAAAAAAGATATCGTAATTTTAGCTACAAAAGAGTCTCACGTTTTAGGAGACTTACTTATTAGATATATTGATGGTGAACTTGATGCAAATATCAAAGCTGTAATTGCTAACCATGAGTATTTAAAAGATTTAGTAGAGAAGTTTGATATTCCATTTCACTGTATTAGTGCAGAAGATATGGATAGAGAGGCTCATGAAGACTTAGTAATTGAACAAATCAAAGAGTATAATCCAGAACTAATTGTACTTGCAAAATATATGAGAATTTTAACACCTAAGTTTGTTAATAGTTTCCCTCAACAAGTATTAAATATTCACCATTCTTTCTTACCTGCGTTTATTGGAGCAAATCCATATAAACAAGCACATCATAGAGGTGTAAAAATTATTGGAGCTACAGCACATTATGTTACTGATGATTTAGATGAAGGTCCAATTATTTTCCAAGATGTTGTAAATGTTGACCACTCTTACTCTTGGCAAGATATGAGAAGAGCAGGTAGAAATGTAGAAAAGATTGTATTATCAAATGCTTTACAGCTTCTTTTAGAAGATAGAGTATTTGTTTATGAAAATAAAACGGTGGTTTTATAATGTTTAATATAGTACTTCATGAACCAAGAATTCCAGGAAATGTTGGAACAATAGGAAGACTTGCTTTTGCTCTTAATTGTAAACTTCATCTTATAAAACCTTATGGTTTTGGTGAAATTACTGAAAAAGAAGTAAGAAGAGCAGGGCTTGATTATTGGTTTGATTTAGAAGTTTATGAGTATGAAAATATTGAGGCTTTCTGGGCAAAACACCCTTTAAATGAAAGACATTTTTTTGCTACAACTAAAACTGATAATCTGTATTTTGAAGCAGACTACGAAGAAAATGACTTTTTCTATTTTGGAAGAGAAGATGCAGGACTTCCAGAAGAGATTTTAAATAAAAATAAAGAGGGTTGTATTACAATTCCAATGACAAATGATGCAAGAAGTTTAAATATTGCAAACTCTGTATCTATTGTTGCTTATGAAGCATTAAGACAAAACTTTAAAGAGCTTAAAAAGAATTTTTCTTAAGCTTCTTTATAAGCTTTTTTACAGCCTTTAATTTTTTGTCTAACTCTTTCTTCTCTTCACAATCATCACATTTTTGAATTTTTTTCTTTAGAGTTTTTCTTTTTTCAAAGAGTTTTTCCTTTAATTCTTCAATCTCTTTTTTATTCTCTTTTATCTCTTTATTGTCCCATTCTAAAACAGTTTCTAAAGAGTCTATTATCTTACTTAACTTCATCTTCTTCTCCTAGCTCTCTTAGTTTATTATCTCTAATAAATAGAGTATTAGCAATAGTTAAAAGGTTTGAACAAATAGTATATGCATTTGATGTGTCATTGATAACAGATGTAGCCATTTTAGAAGTGATTTTTTCTTCTTTTATTAAAGAATCAATTCTTCCATTATGAATAACATCAAGGTTTTGAAGTCTTTCTTTATCTACTTGAATTTGTGTAGAAACTTCTAACTCATCAGTTACACTATCACTTTCAAACTCTTTTTTTAATTGGTTTACTTCAAATATAAAAGTAACTATCTCTTCTTTTATAAATCTGTATTCTTCTTTAATGTGTTCATTTTTACTATTTAGATAGAAGTTAATATTTTTTTGAATATCTCTTGTATCTTTTAGTGTTTGTATAATTATACTTGAGATTTGTTTCAGATCTGTTACATATTTACTTTGCTCTTTAGTCATATTTTGTTGAGAGATAAGAGCATATTCAATAATATCACTATATAAAGATTTTAGCTCTTTTTGATAGATATCATCTAAGTTTGTATCTATTTTAGTATATTGATTTACTACTTTTTTAATATCATCTTTAGTATTTAATTGACTTGTATGAACTGAAAGAGCATGTAAGATAGCTTTTTGAGCATTATCATAAAGTCTTATAGTCTCTTTTTGAATAGAAACCATAGCATTATATGGAATTTTTACATTGGCTTCAGCAAGATATAGAGGTTTTGAGCTTTTTTGATACTTATCAGTAATAAACTTTTCTGCAAGCTTAACAATATAGTTAATAAATGGGAATAATGCAATAATTCCAAGTAGATTAAAGATAGTATGAAATAGTGCTAACTTCATTGTATAGTTATCTTGTGCAATTCCAAGTAATGGTGAAAGTATTTCAACTAAATCTCTTAGTGTATATATTAAAACTACAGCAATTAAGCCTGTTGAGATATTGAAAATAAAGTGTGCAAAGGCAAGTCTTTTACCATTTTCATTGGATGTTAGTGAACCTAAAACAGCAGTAACTGTTGTACCAACATTTGCTCCAATCGCAAGTGCTAAGGCATCTATATATAAAATATTTGCCCCTGCTAAAGCTGTAATAATAATAGCCATAGTAGCAGAACTTGATTGAATAACTACAGTTGATACTGCTCCAATTAAAATGTAAATAAAGATACCTAAATATCCACCTACAGAATAAGCTGCTAAGTCAATAGAATCTTTTAAAGTATCAAAACCTTCTTTCATGTATGAAATACCTAGGAAGATAAATCCAAGTCCTAAAAGAATATTTCCCAATCCTACATATGTATTGTTTTTCGAGAACCTAAACATAACACCAAAGATAATCATAGGCATAGCATAAACAGATATTTTAAGTTTTAACCCAAATGATGAAACAATCCAAGCAGTTGTAGTACTACCAAGATTTGCACCAAAGATTATAGCGATACCTTTTGCTAAACTTATTAATTCAACTGATAAGAAAGAGATTACGATTACAGAAATTAATGAAGAACTTTGTACTATAGAAGTTGTAATAAAACCTGTAGTTAAAGCTCTTACTTTTGTACTAGTAAATTTTTCTAAGATTTTTTCTAATGTTCCACCGGAAAATAGTTTAAAACCATCTTCCATAAAGTGCATACCAATTAGGAAAATAGCAATACCAGAAAGTATGATTTTGATATTATCTTCTGAAATAACATAAAATGCTGTAATAAGCACTAATAGTATAATTAACGTTTTTTTAACCATTAGGTATTATAATATATTTTTTTATAAAAATAAAGATTTAGGATTATTTTTTGATAAAGATTTTGATTTTAGAAGATGATGAGCTTTTTTTAGAGACCCTAGAGGACTTCCTATGTGATGAGGGTTTTGCAGTAAAATGTGCAAAAGATGGGGAAGAGGTTTTAGACTACTGTTTTGAAGAAAAATATGATTTATATTTACTTGATATAAATGTTCCAAAAATTAGTGGAATAGATTTATTAAAAAGACTTAGAGAAGCCAATGATACAACACCTACAATATATTTAACTTCTCATAAAGATAAAGATATGCTAACAAAAGGCTTTTTAAGTGGTTGTGATGATTATTTAAAGAAACCTGTTGATTTAGATGAGTTATTACTTAGAATAAACTCTTTGTTAAAAAGAAGTGGAAAATTTAAAGAACAAATAGAATTAATTGATGATTTAGTATTTGATGTAAAAAATAGAAGACTATTAAAAGCCCAAGAGGATTTAAATCTTACAAGTAAAGTTATTGACTTATTAGAGCTATTTTTAGAACAAAAAGAAGCAATAGTTACAAAAGAGATGATTATAAATAGACTTTGGTCATATAATGAAGACTATAGTGAAGGTTCTATTCGTGTTTATATAAATAGTTTAAAAAAGATATTTGGAAAAGATTCAATAAAGAACTTAAAAGGAATAGGGTACAAATTTGAACTTTAAAAAAAGAAATTTTCTTATAACAAACTCTATTGTAATAGTATTTGTACTTTTATTGTCTTTATTTTTAAATTACTATCTAACATCAATATTTGGGTTTAATCAAAATACTTTTTTATTAATAACTATTAGCGTACTAATTTTTGGACTTATTTTATATCTACTACTTAGCAAATCTATTTTTGAGCCACTTTTTAAAAGTGATGAAAATCTACAAAAAACAGTAAAAGAAACTTTGCATGAACTTAATATTCCGATTTCTACTATTAACTTAAATACTCAAATGTTAGAAAAGAAAATTAGCGATGAAAAGGCTTTAAAAAGATTAGAAAGAATTAAAAAAGCTTCAAATGAATTACTAAAGTTATATGAAAATATGGAATATCAAATCAAAAAAGAAATTGATAAAATCGATATCACAGAGTTTAGTTTAAAAGAGCAAATCAACAATAGTTTAGAAAAATTTTCTGATGTTAAAAGAGATATTAATATTGAAGTTGATTTAAAAAGTGATGTATTATTAAAAAGTGATATAAATGGTTTTGAAAAAACTATAGATAATCTTTTATCAAATGCTTTAAAATATAACTTAGAAAAAGATGGAGTTGTTAAAGTTTCATTTGAGGATACAAAACTAATCTTTTTTAATACTGGAAAAGAGATTGATACAAAGAACTTATTTATTATTTTTGAAAAATATTTTCAAGAAAATAGTGATAAAGAAGGTTTTGGGTTAGGTCTTTCTATGGTAAAAGAGTTTTGTGATAAAAACCTTATTTCTATTAAAATAGAACCTACAAAAAATGGTAATAAATTTATTCTAGATTTAAAGAATATAATATCAAAAAAGTAAAATTTAACATTTATTTAACATTTATTTAATGATTAATTAACACATCTAATTTATTATTCTTATAAAAAATTAAGGATAAGAATGAAAATTAGATTATCGCTATTTACTTCAATTTTATTAGGTACTTCACTTTTAGCAAATCAAACAGTAGAGTTAGAAAAAGTATCTGTAACAGCTACAAAAGTTGCAACTGCATCAAAGAATGTATCTCAATCAATTGCAATTGTTGATGAAAAAGAAATCCAAGATAAAAATATTTTAAATATTCAAGAGGCTATTGGGCATATTCCAGGTATTCAAGCTGAGTCTTCAAGTAATTCACAAAATCCAAGGTTAATCATAAGAGGGGCTGGTCTTAAAGCAAGATATGGAGTAAGAGAAATCATGGTTATGAAAGATGGTGTTCCTATGACTGATCCTGATTCATTTACTAGATTTGATTATATTGATATGCAAGATGTAGAGGCAATTGAGGTTCAAAAAGGACCAGGTTCTATTAATGCTTCAAATACAACAGGTGGAGTTATTCAGCTAATTACTAAGTCTGTATTTAAAGAAGATAAAAATAGTATAAAAATAGGTGCAGGAAACGATAATCAAAGAAATACTAATTTTAAATATAGAACAGCTATTGATGATTCTAATTTTATGTCTTTTTCTTTTTCTTCAAGAAAAAATGATAATGATTGGAGAGAAAACAATGATTTTGATTCTACACAAGGAAGTTTAAAATATGGACATATTTTTGATGATGAATCAACATTAGAAACAGAACTTGCATACACTGAATCAAATGTAAACCTTCCTTCTTCTATGACTTTAGAAGAGTTTCAAGAGTTTAAAGCAAGTGGAACACAAGAAGATACTAGCAGCCAATGGCAACATAGTGCGAGAGATTCTAAAATCTTATCTTTAAATGCTAAGTATGAAAAAGAAATAGGAAATATTACATATAAACCAAGATTTTATTATAACAAATGGGAGCATTTTCACCCTGTAACTGGAATGATAAATGATAGTGATGATAATCAAGTTTATGGTACAGATTTAGAACTTAACTTCAATCATTCTCTTTTTTCAAATGATGCTATGTTAGTAGCAGGGGTTACTGCTAAAAGAGATATTACAAAAGACTCAAAAAAATATACTTATGAAGATTATAGCACTATAACAGAAATGGGTTGGATGGGACCTGTGACAAAAATTGAGCAGACTTTATCAAAAGATAAAGGTGATTTAGCTTCTACTGAAGATAGTGATACAAAGCTTTATGGTATCTATTTAATGGAGACATTTAAACCAATAGAAGATTTAGCTATTGATATTAGTGCTAGAGTTGATAAATTAAAGTTTGATATTTCTGGAAATGAATTAATTAGATATGACTATAGTAAATCAAATTATGATACTGGAAAAGGTGAATACTCTTTACAAAAAGATTTCACTTTGTCTTCTGCAAAATTAGGCTTAAACTATAGATTAACAGATTTCACAAATATTTATACTTCTATTGCAAAAGCAAATCAAGCACCAACAGGAAGTGAGTTAGAAAGTGCTAGTGATGATGGAATTGATTTAGAAAAAACAAATAGTATTAACTATGAAATAGGGTTAAAATCAAGAACAAATACATATGCTTATGATATGGCTTTATATCAAAATAATGTAGAAGATGAAATCATTCAAGTAAAAAATGCAAATGGACAGACTGTTTATAGTAATGCCGGTGAAACAAAAAAGATTGGTTTTGAAGTAAGTGGTATTTACAATATCAATAAATATCTATCTTTTGGTGCAAACTATGCTTATAGTAAATTCAAATTTAAAACTTTCGAAGAACAAGTAAGAGGTGTGTCTGAGTCAAGGGATGGAAATGTTTTACCATATATCCCAAAACACCAATATTCATTATTTACAACTCTTAATTTAGACAATGGTTTAAAAGCAAGATTAAGTACTAAAACTTGGGGAAGTTATTATATGGATAATGCAAATACTCAAAAATATGAAGGCTATAAATTTGTAACAGACCTAATGGTAGGTTATGAGAAAAAAGATCATTCAATCCAGTTAAATATCAAGAACTTAACAAACAAATATTATGCAATGGAAGCTAGTAAAGATGTTTATGGAAATGAAACGTATAAAGCAGCAGCTCCAAGAAGTTTCATGTTAACTTATGCTTATAAATTTTAGGAATAATAAATGGTAGATAAAATCAATAGAGATAAAAATGATATCTATGGTATGCTAGTTTTAGGGTTTTTATTTAAAAACCCTAAGTTCTTACTTACTTTAAAACTATCAGTTTTTGCACTATTTTTATATGCAATGACTTATGGTTTTATAAATACTAGTTCTGAAAATATGGTTACTAAAGGGGTTTTCTGGAATCTATTTTGGCCATTTTTTATGGTTATAACTTTAGGAACATTAGGAAGAGTATTCTGTGGAATTTGTCCCCATGGTTTTATGGGGAAATATATCACAAAGTTTGGATTAAATAAAAAAATGCCAAAGTTTTTAGCTAATCCTTTTATAGGTCTTTTAGTTCTATTTTTTACTTGGTGGTTAGTATATTATATGTACCCATCTTTTTATAAAACACCAATAGCAACTGCTTTAGTTTTTTTAGTTTTAACTATTATTGCAATGATTAGCTTCTTTGTTTTTGAAAAGATGTCTTATTGTAAATCTTTTTGTCCTATTGGAGCTGTTACAAATGCTTTTTCTAAAGTAGGTTTTACAAAGCTAGAAACATATAAAGATGCTTGTAGTTCATGTAAAACTTTTGATTGTGCAAAGGCTTGTTCTTATGATTTAAAACCATTTACTTTTCAAAAGAAAAACTCAATGGCTGATTGTACTTTATGTATGGATTGTAGTAGTTCTTGTGAAGCAGTTGCTTTTAAAGTTACAAAACCTTCATCTTCTTTACTTAAAAAATTTAAGCCAAGAAAATCAGATGTTTGGGCATTGATTCTTTTAACTGGTGCTATTTCTATTACAATGGGCTTTCATCATGCTTTAGGAAGAAGTGCAATTGTTGAAGAGTTTATTTGGAGTAAAACAGCAAGATATTTTGAGAGTTTTATTAACTTTGGAACTATTGATACAATAGGTCTATTTGCTTTTTCTTATGCAATTGCTTTTGTACTAATGGCAAGTGTAGGAGGAATGTTTATTGCTTCAAAGATTTTAAAAGTTGACTATGAAAAAACTTTTTATACTTTAGGTTATGCTTTTGCTCCTTTATTTATCATTGGTGGATTATCTCATGTTGTTGAGTTTTTCTTTTTACATTATGCTTCAAATATAGTAAATGGCTTTATTCAAGCCTTTTCTTTAAATTTTAATTATATGGAACCACTTGCTATAAGAAGGGACTCTTGGCTACATATATTCAAAATGTTTAATCATCTTGCATATATTTGGGCATTTATTATTATGATTGCTAGAATCAAACTTCTAGACTCGACAAAACTTAGAAAAGTACTTGCATATCCTTTTGCTTCAGCACTTATAATTTTTTATATGGGGTTAAATTTTTACACAGGTTATGTATTTAAAACATATGGAGCTCAAAAAAGAGGAGGGCACAATCATATGCAACATCAAAAGCAAACAAACAATCACTCTTCTTTAAATATTGTGATAATAAAACAAGAAAACAAGGGATAGAGTTATGAATATTGAACTATTAAAAAATCTAGTTGATTATGGTGTGATTGCTTTACTTGTACTTATGAGTTTTATTGCAGTTATGTTTTTTATAGAAAGAATTCTTTTTTATAGAAAACTTGATGTGAAAAAATATGAATCAAAAAAGAAATTAGAAGTAGCCTTAACAAAAAACTTAACATTTATAGGAACTATTGCTTCTAACTCACCATATATTGGTTTACTTGGGACAGTTCTTGCAATCATGCTTACTTTTATAACTATGAGTGAAGGAGACATTGAAGCAACTAAGATTATGGCTTCTTTAGCCCTTGCACTTAAAGCAACAGCAATAGGACTTGTTGTAGCAATTATATCAATGATTTTTTATAATATTTTATCAAGATATGCAGAGGTTTTAGAAAGTAGCTATGAAGATTAAAAAGTTTGATTCAATCAATGTAATTCCTTTTATTGATGTATTATTAGTTCTTTTAGCAATAGTTTTGATGACTTCAACTTTTATTGCTAAAGGAGTTATTTCTGTATCATTACCTGAAACTAAAAGTGCTCAAAAATTAAAAGAGAATAAAGAGTTTACAATCTATATTGATGCACAGAATTTTTATTATATAAATAAAAATAGAATCACTTTTGAAAACTTAGAAGAAGAGCTTTTAAAATTAAAACAAGAGTCACTTATTTTAATAAGAAGTGATAAAGAAGCTGATTTTAACAGTTTTGTTCGTGTGTTAGACTTTTTAAAGTCAAAAGATTTTTTAAATATATCAATAGTGACAAAAAATGAGTAGATATTTTTCATCTTTTTTTATTACTACCATACTTTATACAGCTTTATTTGGGGCTATTTTCTTTAGTTTTAATGAGTTTAAAGTTGTAGATAAAAAAGTAGAAGAAAAGAAAATATCTTTAAACTTTGTAAATATTCAAAAACAAGAAAAGCAAGAAAAACAAAAAGTACAAGAAAAAAAACCTAAAAAAGAAGCAGTTAAAAAAGTAGAAAAGAAAAAAGAGCTTGTAAAAAAACAAGAGAAAAAAACTATAACTAAACCTAAAAAAATAGTAAAACAAAACTCTAAAAAAGAAGAAACTACTCCTATAAAAAAAGTAGTTAAAAAAACAGTTAAAAAAGTTGAAGCGAAAATAGAAGAACAAGAAGTAGCTGAAAAAAAAGTATATAACTATGAGCAAGAGTTTTTACATAAAAACTTATTACTTATTCAAAAACAGATTCAAAAACATATAAAATATTCATCAAGAGCAAAAAGATTAAATATCCAAGGGGAAGTTTTAGTAAGATTTAAATTAACAAGTAGTGGTATTCAAGGAGATATTGTGACTTTAAGTGGTCATCGACTTCTTAGAAAAAGTACTATAAAAGCTATTTATGAAGCTTCATCATATTTTCCAAAAGTAAGTAAAGATATAACTATAAAGCTTCCTATTGTTTATAAGCTTATATAAGAAATTTATTTTTTATTTTTATTTCAAGTTCTTCGATTGTCTCGATTGCATCTTTCGTATGATTAGAAAATCCCCAGTTAACTAAAACTGAATCAACACCAGCATTTGTAGCAGCCATGATATCTTTGTGAGAGTCACCTATTACCTGAGCTTTTGTATTTTTTATACTATGAGTATCTAAGATTTTATTTATCATCTCAGGGTGTGGTTTAGGGTTTTTAACACTATCAAAACCTAAGATAGTGTTGAAATAATGACCTACTTCTAAGTGGTCAAGCATTTTTTTTGCAAAAAAAGAGTTAGCATTTGTAGCTACAGTTAATGTAAAATCTGAGCTAAGATCATCAATTAATTTTTTGATTCCATCATAAAGTTGTAAACCGTTTAAACAATTTGCATCATAATACTCTTCAAATAGTTTTTGCTGTTGTAATGTAAAATCAGAAGTTCCATAGAAAAACTCGGCAGCATTTATTTTAGGGTCATTAACACTTTCTAAAATAAGCTCTCTTTCAAGTCTTTCAAACCCTAGTTTTTCTCGTACATAGTTGATTGTATTTACTAATGGAGTACTACTATTTATTAAAGTACCATCCATATCAAACATTATTAATGCCATGAAATTCCTATATGATTAGATAAATTTTTTATATTTTAGTTTATAACCATGACCATAAATAGATTCAAAGAGTTCACAATTAAGTTTATTTTTTAATCTTGAAACTAGGTTTCTAACTCTTTTATTTGTATCACTAAAATCATTAAAGATATAGTTGTCTATTTCGTCATAAGTTTTCAAAGAACCTTTTGATTTTATAAATAGTTTAAATAGTTTTGTTTCATTTTTAGTAAGTTTTATAGGTTCTTCATCTTTAAATAAAGCTTGGTCTTGATTATTCCAAATGAAATCATCATGAAGGTGTACTATATGCTCATTTGTAGGCATAAGTTTGTTTTTTTCTATAATATTCATCAATGAATTTGATATTTGCTCGATATTATATGGTTTTAAAATATAGCCATCAATTCCAGCATTTATAGATTTTAAGAAGTAGTCAGTATTACTATGGGCAGAGAATATTAAAATAGGAATATCACTATCAAACTCTCTAATAGTAGTAATCATTGAGATACCATCTCTTTGTGGCATTTCAATATCTGTGATAATTAAATCATATGAAGTAGATTCAAATTTATTGTTTTTTTGAAACTCTTCTAAACCTTGTTGACCATCACTTGCTACAACTATATCATCAAAAAATATTTGAAGCATTTTAAGAGTTTGTTCCCTAACATCTTCATTATCTTCTATATATAGTAAACGTAAGTTTTTTGTTGATTTTATAATATCTTGAAGATTATCTTGATTCATTTTATAACTATCCTTCTAAAGGATGATTATAGTCTGTTTTAGATTTTAAAATAATTAAGTAATAAATTGAAGGAAAGATTAAGTCCGAAGACTTAATCTATTTTTTTGTATGACAAATGTCATCTTTTAGGTTTCTATTTTTATATGCTAATGCTATAGTAATAAATACTAACGCAGTTACATAGTAAACCCACATTGGAATTGGTACTGGGTCACCTGTTGCATATGAGTGAAGACCAGATAAGTAGAAGTTAACACCAAAGTATGTCATTAAAATTGATGCAAATGATAATAATGATGCAACTGAGAATGCATATGGATTATTAAGTTTTTTAACAAATCTCATATGAACTACTAATACATAAATTACAATTGATACATAAGCCCAAGTCTCTTTTGGGTCCCATCCCCAATATCTACCCCAAGACTCATTTGCCCAAACACCACCAAGGAAGTTACCAATAGTGATTGCACTAAGTCCAATGATTAATGAGATTTCATTAATAGCAGTTACTTGTTTAATTGTTTCATCAAGGTGTGGTCTATTTTTTCTAAAAATAAATAGAATTAAAACCATAAATCCTAAAATTGCACTAAGTCCAAAGAAACCATATGATGCTGTTAAAATCGATACGTGGATAGTTAACCAATATGATTTAAGTACAGGAACTAAGTTTGTAATTTGTGGGTCAATACTTGTAAGATGTGCTGTAAACATAAAGATAGCAGCAACAATAACCGCTGCACTTAATGCAAGTAATGATCTTCTAAAGAATACAACTCCTGCAAATACTGCTGACCATGAGATATAAAGTAGTGATTCATAAGTATCTGACCAAGGAGCATGTCCTGAGATAACCCATCTGAATCCCATACCAAATGTATGTACAGCAAACAGTAAACTTAGCATAATAAAGAAGAATAATGTTGTTTTTCTTGGTTTAATATTTGGGTTAAATACAACAATAAATGCTACAACAAGCATAATAAATCCAACAAATAAATAAGCAAGTGTTAGTTTTTCAAAAATTTGTAGTTGATTGAATGCTATTTCTCTATCTATTTGAGACTTTGGAGGCATAACTTCTTTACCAACTTGAGTTTGATACTCTTGAATCATATCAATAAATCTATTTGATAATTCCCATTTTTCACTAATAACTGAGTTTAAAAAACCTCTTACAAGTGTTTCAATTGCTTTTTGGTTATCACCTTCAAAGCCTTGAATCGCATCTAATGGAGAGTACCATTTGTTGTTTTCAAGTTTTTGTGCACCAGTTTTAGGGAAAATATTAAATAAACTTCCATTATAAACCATATATGAAATACTTAGTCTTTCATCAAGTTTTACAATATCTTTTTCATAAGTTCCTCTTTGATTAGGACTAATCATAGAGATTCTTTGAGTCTCTTCTTGAAGAATATATTTATTGTCTTTGAATACTTCAGTAAAGGCAATATATTTTCTATCTTTTTCAATTCCTAAAAACTCTTTTAGTTTTGGAGTTTTTACTCTAATCATTCTCATATTACGCCAAATCTCTGGTCTAGTAAGCATACCTAATACTACTTGGTCTGCATTCATACCAAACATTGACTTTTTACCAGCAAGTTTACTTAGAATCTCATGGTTAAGAGTGTCAAGTGGTTTCATTCTACCACCATTACTTTGAACTACGATTTTAGAAAACTTCTTAGCAGTTTCTGCTGAGTCATTTTTAAATCTCTCTAAATACTTTTCAATCTCTTGTTTATCAGGAGTAAAATTAGCTAGTTGGTCTTCTGCTTGTAAGTTTGTACTTGCAAAAGTAATAAAACAGGCAGCAACAATTGATGCTAAGTTTTTACCACTTACATATTTAGTAAGTTTCCAGAATCTTGATTTTTTATCAAATAAATTCCAAATAAGTCCTAAAGTAAGTAAGAAATATCCAAAATAAGTTGGCCATTTACCTGGGTCATTATTTACAGACAATACAGTTCCTTTTTCATCTGGGTCATATGAACTTTGGAAGAATAAGAAGTTTCCTTCATGAAGTGTTCTGTTCATAAAAATTCTATAGTCATATTTTCTACCATCAGGTTTGATTACTGTTACTTCAGAAGCATAAGATGATGGAGCCATACTTCCTGGGTATCTATCAAGTTGAAAGTCTCTTAATTGAATAGCAAAAGGAAGTTCAAGAGTTTTTGAACCATACTCTAGTGTTACAACTGCATCACCAAAGTCTTCAACTTTTGTAACACCTTTCATTCCTCTTTTACCTGGTAGTTTTACAGTTTTTGTTTCTCCATTTAATGAAACATCTACTGTTAAAATACCCATGTCATTTTTACCTTTTTTAGCATACATATAGTTGTTAAAATCTACAGTTAACTCTTTATTGTCAAAAGAAATACTATGAGAAAAATCATTACTACCTAAAGCAGTGAATTCCATTGGGTACTCTTTATAGAAAGTAGAGTCTTTTTGTTTTATTTTAACTTGTAAATAAGGTTCTAAAGAGATCATTCTGTTTTGAATCTGACCTTCTCTAATTTGCATAATTCCTTCATAACCAACATATCTAGTTACAGCTGCACCAATTAATATTACAACAAATGATAAATGGAAGATAAATCTTGGTTTATGTTTCCACATTTTATATTTATAGATTATACCTGCAAGGTTAATAGTTGTTAAAACTAATACTGCTTCATACCAGAAGTGATTGTAAACAAGAACTCTAGCAGATGATGTACCGAAATCATTTTCGATGAAAGTTGCTACTCCTGCCCCAATGGCTAGAATAGCTAATAAAGTAAGTGTTGTCTTGAAGGAGAACAAGACGTCAGTTAGCTGTTTCAATATAAATCCTTTTTAAAAAGTTACCGCTAATTATACGTATTATCTATTTAATTAACGTGTAGAAAGTATTTTTTACAAAATTTCGTTATTATAACCAAAAAACTTTACTTATTCTTGATTTAAAACAAGTTTTTAAATAAATTAAGATTATAATTCTAAAATGAATTTAGAAGAACTTAAACAGAAAAAAGACGACTGTAGAAAATGGAAAAATGTTGAACCTTGGTATAATCAATTACTAAAGGTTTTTGACTTACACAAAGAGAAATTACACGTAGATTATGGTGATTGGTTTACTATTGGAAAAAGAGAAGATTTAACTGATAGTGAATTTGCTTTAATAGAAGAAACAGCACAAAAACTTATTCCTTGGAGAAAAGGACCTTTTAATCTATTTGGTCTTGAAATTGATAGTGAGTGGCAGAGTAATATAAAATACAATCTAATAAGACCTCATTTTAATTTAAAAGATAAGGTTGTTGCAGATATTGGTTGTAACAATGGTTATTATATGTTTAGAATGCTTGAAGATAAGCCAAAAAGATTAATTGGTTTTGACCCAAGTGCTTTAACATTACATCAGTTTGAGTTTGTTAATCACTTTGTTAAATCAGATATCATTTATGAGATGCTTGGAGTAGAGCACTTAGAGTATTATAATCATAAATTTGACTTTATTTTTATGCTTGGTGTTTTATATCATAGACCAGACCCTGTTGGAACATTAAAATCACTTGCACGAGGATTAAACTCAAAGGGTGAGATTTTAATTGATACTTTTATGATTGATGGAGAAGATGAGATTTGTTTAACTCCGGATAAAAGATACTCTAAAATTCCAAATATCTATTTTATTCCAACTATTCCTGCTTTAAGAAATTGGTTAAGTCGAGCTGGTTTTGAAGATATTGAAGTAATTGCAACAACAACAACTACTAGTGAAGAACAAAGAAAAACAAAATGGTCATTTGATCAAAGTTTAGAAGACTTTTTAGACCCTGAAGACCCAACAAAAACAGTTGAGGGTTATCCTGCTCCAAAAAGAGTTTATATGAAAGCTAGAAAGATACAGTAGATTAGAATAAATCTATTGTATCATCAGGAGTTAAATCTTTATAGTTAAAGAATTGGCTTCTACCTCTATTTTTTGCTTCATATAGAGCTATATCTGCATTTTTAATAGTTTTATCTATTGTATCACTATCATCAGAAGTATTAAATACATCATATCCAATACAGATTGTTTTTTGTAGTGTATGTCCTAAGTCATTTACAGTAACTTTTACTTCCGCAAAATCTTTTATTATATTTTGTGCAATTTTTGCAATATCTGATTCACTTGTAGTACTAAGCATTGAGATTAAAAATTCATCACCACTTAGTCTTGCAACCATATCAAACTCAGAAATATTTGAGTGAATTACCCTTGCAAGTTCAACTAAAACTTGATCTGCAACTTCATGGTCAAACTCATCAATAACTGCTTTAAAGTGGTCAACTCCTATCATTAGGAAGTAAATACTTTTATACTCTTTTTTAGATAAAGTTATCTGTTTATTTAGATTTTCAATTAAATAGTGTCTATTATAAACTTTAGTAACAGAGTCTAATGAAAGTGATTCAATAAAGTTTTTCTTGATAATACCATTTTGAATAATTGGTGAAATTTGAAATAGAGCTGATTCAATTACATTGTACTGTTCTGCAAGTATGTCATGGTGTTCTTTTGATGAAGCACAGAATGATACGATAGCATTTAGGTTTGTATGTGTGTTTACAATGAAGAAAAAAGATAATGAATCATCTAAATAAAACTCATCTCCTTCAATAAATACATTTTCTCTATTATTTCTTTCTATATCAAATAGGGCAAATGTTACGTTATCTACTTCAAAGTTTGTGTGTAACCAAAGATAAATATCTTCTGCCATTTGTTTTAAGTTTGAAGAGTATTGTAATTGGTCATATAATTTATAAATATTTTCTAAAGCTTTAAAGTCTTTCTCATTTGTTTTTGCTGATTTTACTAATTCTAAAATATTATTCTTCATTCTATCCCTTAAAAAAGATCTATTGTATTTGTCTCTTCTTTCTTAAATTTGAAAAGTTGGCTTCTTCCTTTATTTCTTGCTTCATATAGTGCAATATCAGAAGATCTAAAAATCTCTTCTGTTTTACTTGCATCATCAGGAAACATAGAAATACCAGCACAAATTGTTTTCATCAACGTTTGATTTGTGTCAATGTTAACAATAACTTTTTTATTCTTAAAGTTTTCTATTATTTTTTCAGCAACTTTAATTGCATTATCTTCACTATCTATATTATATAATATAACTAAAAACTCATCAGATTCAATTCTTGCAACAATATCAGAAGTTCTAACAGAGTTTTTTAAACTTACTGCAAGCTCTTTTAAAACTTTATCTCCTGTATTGTAATCAAACTCATCAATAACAGCTTTGAAATGGTCAATACCTATTTTCAAAAACGCAACTTTTTTCTTCTCCCTTGAAGAAAGAGGAAGCATTGTTTTTAAATATTCATCTACATATTGTCTGTTATAAAGACCTGTTAAGTTATCTTTTAATGATAACTCTTTTAGTTGAGATGTTAGGTACTTATTATAAATAGTTTGTGAAATTAAGTTAAACGTTGTTCTTACTATCTCTGAAGTAGATTCAATCTTATCTTGTTCTAATCCTGATTCAAAATAAAAAGTTACTTCTAATTCATCACTTTCATCAAGTTTAATAAATAGATTTTTACTTTTAAAATCTTTATTTGAATCAATATTTGAATAAATACTTCTATTGTTGATAGCTGCTTTAAACCTAGATATTCCAAAGTCTTTATTTAAATACGATGATAAATATGCGAAGATATCATCTAATTTATGTAAAGTCTTTAAGTGATCATTTAACGCAATAATCATTTGAAAACTATAAGAGTTTAACTTATTATAATTCATTTTTTACCTAACTATTATAAATAATTTTTCCAATTTATTAAAGAATCTCTTTCACTATTTAAAGATGTAGCTGGCCCATGCCCTGGGTAGATTCTAATATCTTTTTCCCAAGCTAAAATCTTATCAATGCTTTTTCTCATCTTTTCTGGACTAGAAAAAGGAAAATCTGTTCTTCCAATAGAGTTATTAAAGATAAAGTCACCTGAAAACAAGTGTTTATCTATCTCAATTGCAGAACATCCTGGAGTATGACCAGGAAAATAGTGAAACTTAACTTTTACACCGTCAAAGTCAAACTCTTCATCAGGCTCAACTAATACATCAGCACATGATGGAGTCATCCCAAACCCATAAGGGTCTTTTTCAAGCATAAAGTTGTCTTCTTTTGGAGTGTAGATTTTTAAACCTAATTCTTCACTCACTTCTTTGTTTGACCATACATGGTCAAAATGTCCATGTGTATTTAAAATCGCAACAGGATTTTGTACGTTTTGAAGTACCCATCTTGTTGCTCCAACACCTGGATCAATTATAAAATCTTTTCCATCTACAGTAATAATATAACAATTTGTTTGATAATCACCCATTGGTTGGACTTTTAATGACATAGTTCTTTAATCCTTAGTTAGCTAAAATTTAATCTAGTATATTAAATTAAAACTGTAAGGAAGATTATGCATTATCATTTAAGGCTAGAAAATATCGTACTTGAAGCCAATCCTAAAAAGAAGATTAGCGACTTTAAAGCCTTTTATAACGATTATTTAAACAAAAAATCACAATTTGATTACAATTATACACCATATGAGCTAAAAAATCCATCATATAATGATTTTTTGAAAATTGTATTACCAAAACATGTTAAAACACCAAAGCATTTCAAGACAAATGAAGGGAAAATAATCCTTCTACATACAATTGCACATATTGAGTATAGTGCGATTGATTTAGCTCTTGATGCAGCATTGAGATTTAAAGATTTACCAGATGAGTATTATGATGATTGGTTAGAAGTTGCAAATGATGAAGTTCGACATTTTGAGATGCTTGAGGGATTACTTAAAGAGTTAGGTTCTTATTATGGTGAGCTAGAAGTTCATACAAACCTTTTTGAAGCAATGAAAAGTACACCTGATTTATTATCAAGGATGGCTGTTGTTCCAAGGTTTTTAGAAGCAAATGGTTTAGAACAAAACCCAAAAATCATGGAGAAATTAAATTCAAATATAGATGATTTTAATCAAAAAATACTAGATGCATTAGAAATCATTTTAGAAGAAGAGGTTGATCATGTAACTAAAGGTGATAGATGGTTTAAGTTTGAGTGTGAAAGACAAGGACTAGACCCAGAAAAAACTTATATTGAAATACTTGAAAAAGTATTCCCTGGAAGTACAACAAAAAAATATCAATTAAATATTGAAGCAAGGAAAAAAGCAGGCTTTTCTTGTGATGAATTGAAATTCTTAGCAAAGAAAGATGACTGTAATTAGTTTGTAATGTATCTTTTTTATAATTAAATAAATTAATTAAAAAGAGTTAACATGGTTACTATATATAGAAGTATTTTACATTTGAACGTAAAATATAATTAATTAGGAAGTAAATGGACGAAAAAATCATATTGATTGTAGGTGATAGTGGAGCAGGTAAAGACACTTTATTAAAAGCATTAAGAAATGAGTTTAGTAATATAAATTTTGTAAGAAGATATATTACAAGAGAAGCTGATAGTCATGAAAATAACTATTTTTTAGAAACGAGTGCTTTTACTGTTTTACAAACACAAGGTTTTTTTATTTCATCATGGTATGCCCATGGTAATAGTTATGGAATATCAAGGTCATCAATAAAAAAGGGTATAAATATAATATCTATTTCAAGGTCAAGAATTAAAGATTTTGAAAGTAGTTATGAAAAAGTATTTACAATAAATATAACTGTTTCAAAAGAAGTTCTAAGAAAAAGACTTGAAAAAAGAGCTCGTGAATCAAAAGAAGAAATTGATAAAAGGTTAGAAAGAAATTATCTAAAGTTAGAGTGTAAAAAACTTATAAACTTTGATAACTCTTTACCTTTAGAACAATCAATAGAAAAATTTAAAGAGCTAATTAAATCTCTTTGTGAAATTTAATTACTCTTTTATGACTTATTAAAATTTTGCGTTTGGAATAGGGTAGTTTTCCACAACAAAATCAATATCTTTGTCTCCTCTACCACTTAAACTAACTAAAATAGTTTCATCTTTTGTTAGTTCACTTGCAAGTTTCATTGCAAAGCCAACTGCATGAGCTGATTCTAATGCTGGAATAATACCTTCAAGTTGAGAAAGTTTATAAAATGCATCCACCGCTTCTTCATCATTACAAAGACCAACTTTAGTTCTTCCTATATCTTTTAAGTGGGCATGCTCTGGTCCAACTGATGGGTAGTCAATTCCCGAACCAATAGAATGAACAGCAGCAGGTTCTCCATTTTCATCTTTTAGCATAATAGAATTAAATCCGTGCATTACACCTTCTTCTCCATAAGTTAAAGTTGCAGAGTGTTCACCTATTTTCTCACCTTTACCCATTGGCTCAACTCCATAAAGGTTTACTTCTTTATCATCAATAAAGCCTGAAAAGATTCCCATTGCATTTGAACCACCACCAACACAAGCAACAACATTATTAGGTAAGTTATCTTCATGTTCAAAGAACTGCTCTCGTGACTCTATTCCAATAATACTTTGGAAATCTCTTACCATCATAGGAAAAGGGTGTGGACCAACAACTGAACCAATACAGTAAATAGCAGTGTCCGCTTGATTAATATATGATTCAAAGGCTGAATCAACTGCCTCTTTTAAAGTTTTTAATCCATGAGTTGCAGGAATTACATTTGCTCCAAGAATTCTCATTCTTACAACATTTGGATGCTCTTTTGCAATATCTACTTCACCCATATGAATTTCACATTCTAATCCAAAATAAGCAGCAGCAGTTGCCAGTGCAACACCATGTTGACCAGCTCCTGTTTCAGCTATAACTTTTTTGTATCCCATGTGCTTAGCTAAAATCACTTCAGCCATGCAGTGATTTAGTTTGTGTGCTCCTGAGTGATTTAAATCTTCTCTTTTTAAATATATCTTTGCCCCGCCACAATAATCACTTAAGTTTTTTGCAAAGCTAATTGGAGTTGGTCTTCCTTGGTAATGTTTTCTTACATATTTTAAATCTTCAATAAATTTTGGGTCTTTTTTGATTTTTTCATATGCTTCTTTTATATCTTCAAATGGTTTTTCTAAAACAGGAGGAATAAAAGAACCTCCAAATCTTCCAAAATAACCATTTTCATCTGGTGTATTCTCTAAATAATTTGACATTATTTTCCTTCGTGTGTGTAATGAACTTATATTTTTATTTCGATTATTATATTTATATTTTTTTAAATAGCCCTTTATATAAGGCTACTTAAGGAGTTTTACTCAATAGGAAGTAAGATTGTAACCTTTGTGCAGTTATTAAAACCTGCATATTTACAATTCTCAATTTGGATTTTACCCTTCATACTTTCAGTAATGATTTTATGAGTCATATATAATCCTAATCCTGTTCCTTGGGATTTATGTTTAGTTGTAAAATAAGGTTCAAATACTTTTTCTAAAAGCTCTTTTTTTATTCCTCCACCATTATCAATAATCTCAATAATTGCATTGTTATTCTTTTTAAATACTTTTATAAATATATATTTTTCTTTATCATTTTTTATCTCTTTTAATGCATCTTTTGAATTAGCAAATATATTTAATAGAACTTGATTTAATTCATTTTGATAACTATTGATTTCTATATTTTCTATCTCTTTTTTTATTTCGATATTATGGTTTATAAAAGATGTATCCAAAATAGATAGTACTTTCTCAAAACTATCATTGATAATAAAAGGTACTCTTTTTTTATCATCTTTTATATAGTTTTGGAAATCATTGATTGTTTGTGATAAAAATTGTGTTGTACGAGTTATTGTATCAAGACTATTTATAAGCATTTCATTAGATAAAGTATCAAACTCTTTTTGTATTTTTAAGCCAGAAGCAGCCGTTGAAATAGTAGAAAGGGGTTGTCTCCATTGATGGGCAATATTTCCTATCATCTCTCCTAAACTTGCCATTTTTGATTGCTGTAAAAGAAGCTCTTCTTTGCTTTTTATATCTGTTAAATCGATTATTGAAATAATATATGATTTTCTATTGTCATAAATAATATCTTTTAGCTTTACTAATACAGGAATAGTAAGTTTATTGTCATAATTTAATTCAATTTCAAAGGAATCATTTTCTTTATTTTCATTTATTAAGCTTTCTATATTTTGATTAGGAAATAATGTTTCAAAACTTTTTTCAAAAAGAAGCTCTTTCGAGTCAAGTTCTAGGATATTTAATAGTTCATCATTTAAATACTTGATTTTATTATCTCTAACAATTAAAATACCAGCAATGTTTACATCTAGAAGTAATCTAAAGTTCTCTAAAGAGTTTTCTAGATTATCTTTAGTTTTTTTCAACTCTTTTTGAAATCTTACTAATTGTCTGTTTTTATACATTACAAACAGAAGTACTAAAGTAAAACCTAAAACTATTTTCCAGATTAATGAATAGTTAAAATTCTCTTTATACTCTAAGTCAATCCATTTGTTTTTTATTTTCTCTTTCTCTTCTTCTGAGATAGTTAAAAGTACTTTGTTAACAATAGACTTTAAAATCTCATAGTCATCTCTAATCAGCATTTTCATATTAAAAATAACTTTTGTACTACCAGAAATTTTAATATTTGTATATCCAAACTCTTTAATTTGGTCTGATAAAGCAGGCATACTATCAACTACTGCAAATACCTTGTTCTCAGACAATAAATCAAAGGCTTCTTTTAAATTTTTAGTTTCAACAAACTCTATTTTAGGATAAATTTTTGATAAAAGTTTTTGAGCTGTATAAGATTTTCCTACTGCTACTTTTTTCCCTTCTAGGTATGAACCATCTGGAATATAGTTTTCATCTTTTATTGTTGCTATACCAATAGGTGTTTTAAAGATAGTATCACTAAATATTGAGTATTCTTCTCTTTCTTTTGTATTTGAAGTTAAAAGTATAATATCTCTATTTTTATTTTTTATCTCTTTTAGAGCAGTTGTAAAATTATCTTCATAAATATAGTTTGTTTTTAGATTTACTTTATTGCTAATAAGATTCCAGTAGTCGTAAGCAAGCCCTTGTGGTTGATTGTCCTTAACAAAACTAAAGGGTCTCCAATTTGATGTAAAAGAGATATTAATTACATTGTTTTGTATGAACTCTTTTTCTTTATCTGTTAAGGTTAGAGCTTTAGAGCTATTGTGCCATTTCTCTTTTAATGCTTTTTCTTCTTCTGCTGTTACATTTCCAAGGGCTTTATTATAAAGAGTTTTAAGTAAGGGTAGGTCTTTTCTTACTCCCATATATAAGTCTTTATAAAAGCCATCAATTGTCACACCACCTACTGTTTTTAAATGGTTTTCATATCTATTTTGATTGATATAATACTTAGCAGATAATTCATTTAATACTGTTGCTTCTATAAAGTTTAATTTGATTGCTTCTAAAATATCTTCAATGGTGTCAAACTCAATAACTTTGATATTTGGATAGTTACTTTTAATTTTATTTGTAATATTCCAGCTTCGAATCATTCCAATTTTTCTATTTTCTAAATCATCAATATTTATAATTTCTGTTTTAGAAGCTTTTGTAACAATAGTTAACTCTTGAGATAAAATTTTATTTGTATAGTGTAGATATGTTTTTCTTTTTTCATTTACTGAAATCATAGGAAGTATATCTATCTCTTTGTTTTTAATTTTATTTTCTAACTCAAACCATTTATCTGTAATAAATACAGGTTCAAGGTTTAATTTTTTTGATAAAAGTTTTAAATAATCAACGATATAACCTTTAGGAACGCCATCTTCATTATAATCATAGGGTCTAAAGTCATATTCGTTTGAAATATAAACCTTTTTCTTTTCAGCTAAAAACTCTTTTTCTTCATTTGTAAAAATGATATTAGAAGTAGTTGCAACTTTATTTGAAAATACCCATTTATGATGAAGCCTTTGCTTCTCTTCAATACTTATATTATTAAGTACTTTATTTAAGATATCAATTAAAATTCCAAAGTCATTTCTTGTTGCCATAAACATTTCATTCTTATTATATCTTAGAGGAAAGTTTGCGAGAATATCAGTTATATTATGTTTTTTTGTTAGATAACTTATAATTGCAGGATTAGCAATAAGAGCTTCTGCTTTATTTGTAACAACTGCATCAATAGCTTCAAGCATATTATTTACAGAAAGCACAGTAATATTTGGATATTTATCTTTTATATATGTTTCGTATGCATAATCCTTTGGAATTGCAATCGTTTTGTTTATCAAATCATTTAGATTGTTATATTGTATTTCTTTAGAAAATAGATACTCTCTTATACTAATATATTTTTGCGTAAATAGTAAAGATTTTTCTGTTTGTTTTGTTTTTGTTAGAATAGGGAGTAAATCAATCTTTTTAGCTTGTGTTTTTTGAAGAAGATTAGACCAGCTATCATCAATAATATATTGGAATTTTATACCCGTTTGTTGACTAATAATATCTAAATAGCCTTTTGTAAGACCTTTATATTGGCCTTCTTCAACAAACTCAAAAGGAGGCCAATTTGTCTCTACACCAACTTTAATAAGAGGGTGTTTTTTTATAAACTCTTTTTCTTTTTTTGTTAGAGTTATTTTATCACTACTATATAAAGAAGTAGTGATAAAAATAAATATAAAAAATAATTTTATAATGTGTTTCATTTTAAACCTTATTTGGTAATTATACCAAATAAGATTTTAAGAAAACCACTTTTTAACTTTTTCAAACATACCTTCAAAGTTTGATTCATGAGGTTTACTTTCAACCCCGAAACTCTCTTGAAGTTTCTCTAAAAGCTCTTCTTGTTCACTATTTAAAGACTCAGGATAGTTGATTTTAATTTGTACAATTAAATCCCCTTGTCCATAACCTTGAACTGATTTAACACCTTCATTTTTAAATTTGAATTGTTCTTTATCTCTAGTTCCTGCTGGAACTTTTAATTCTAGTTCTCCTCTAAGACCTGGAATTTTAATTGTTGCACCTAAAGCTACTTGAGTAAAGAAAATTGGAACTTCTAAATAGATATCATCATCATGTCTTACATAATGTGAATCTTCATTTACTTTAATTTGTAAATATAAGTCACCTCTTGTCCCATCTGGTGCTATATTTCCTTTATTTGAAACTCTGATTCTATTTCCATCATTTACACCTTCAGGAATATTTACTTCAAAAGTCTCTTTTTTCTCATCATAACCAGTTCCATTACAAGTATTACACTTACTTGTAACTGCTTGACCTGTTCCATTACAATGAGGACAAGTTTGAGCAAATGTCATAAAACCTTGTCTCATATGAACTTGTCCTTGCCCATCACAGTGAGGACAAGTGTTTAGTTTACCATTTTTTGCACCAGTTCCTTTACAGTCACCACAAGCATCTTTGTATTTAAACTCAACATCTTTTTTGCATCCAAAGATTGCTTCATTAAACTCAATTGTTACTTCAATTGCAATATCTAAGTTATAGTTATATGTTTTTCTCTGTCTTCTTGAACCACCGCCGAAGCCTCCGAATCCAGAACCTCCAAACATCTCTTCAAAAATTGAACTTAAATCATCAAAACCACCAGAGAAACCTCCACCTTGTCCATGACCTTCAAGTCCAGCTTTTCCATATCTATCATAAATAGATCTTTTTTCTTCATCACTTAGTACCTGATAGGCTTCATTTACAGCTTTAAATCTCTCTTCTGCTTCTGTATCATCAGGGTTTTTATCTGGATGATACTTCATTGCCATTTTTCTATAGGCTTTTTTAATAGTTCCTTTATCACTATCTCTAGCAACTTCTAATAATTCATAGTAATCCACTTCAGTCAATTGCTAACTCCTAAATATATATTTTTCGCGATTTTATCTAAAATACCATTAATCTTTGATATAATAAATACATGAAAAAAGGTTTAGAAAAGTTTTATAATTTAGTTGAAGCCTTTGAGTCTTTACCAACTATTGGTAAAAAATCTGCATTAAGACTAGCTTATCATGTCACAATGAATGATCACTACAGTGGTATTAAAATAGCTCACAGCATAGAAAGTGCATTAAAAAGTATTAAAAGATGCGTAAAATGTGGCTCAATGAGTGAACATGAGATTTGTGAGATTTGTTTAGATGATAGAAGAGACTCATCGAAGGTTTGTATTGTACAAAGTGCTAAAGATATCTTTTTAATTGAAGATTCAAAACAATTTGATGGCTTATATTTTGTTATTGAAGAGTTAGAGAGTGAAAGTTTAGATAGATTACTTAATTTTGTAAAAGATAACGTAATAAGAGAAGCTCTTTTTGCAATAACCCCATCTTTATCAAATGATGCATTTATGTTATATATTGAAGATAAACTAAAAGATTTTAATATTACATTCTCTAAAATTGCACAAGGTGTACCAACAGGTGTTAGTTTAGAAAATGTTGATATGTTGTCTTTAGCAAAAGCAATACAAAGTAGGGTAGATATTTAAAATGACTGATAGAATAGTATGTCAAAAATGTATTCACTATTTTGTTACATGGCAACAAAGTAAACCCCATGGTTGCAAAGCTTACGGCTTTAAGTCTAAAATTATTCCTTCTGTAGTAGTAAAGAATAGTAGTGGCTTACCTTGTTCGTTTTTTCAGTTGAAAAATCCTCAAAAATAGTACAAGATTTTTTGTAAGTTATTTTAGAGTATAATCTAAGTTTATTTAGTTTAGGAGTTATAATTGTTATACAAAGATTTGAAAGATAGTATTAAGTCTCTTGGTTTCCTTTCTATTGAAGATTTTGTTCAATATATTGGGGTTACACCTTCAGATATTTTAGAGTGGGAAGAAAAAGATGAAGTTCCTTACACAGTATCATTAATTATTCACTTATTAAAAGGTGATAGAGACTTACCAAATAATAAATCGTTAGATAGTTTAGTAGAAGAGTGTTTACCTCTAGCAGAACTATTAGAGGAAGCATCATCATTCCCTTACAAGTTAGAAGAGATGTTTTTATTACAAAAAGAGTTAAATGACTCTACAAATGGTAAAAACTGGGAATTAGGAAGAAATAAGTTTGGAAAAGAGATTAATTGGCTTAGATGTATTCATATGGAAGTTGCTGAATTAATTGATTCAACTCCATGGAAACACTGGAAAAATATCAACTCTGAACCAGATATGAATAATATTCATGTAGAGCTAGTTGATATTTGGCATTTCTTAATGTCTTATATTTTACAAGAAACAAATGTACCAAGAGCTGTTTCTTTAGTAAACACACATTGTATCTATGAAGCATCAGAAGATATTGATGTAAAAGCAATGGTAAAAGAAGCAGAGAAATTATCATATATTGCCTTAGCAATTGAGACTGGAAATATCCCATCTTTTGGTGGAATAGAAAGATTTATTGACCAGTTCTTTAGATGTTGTAAAATCTCTGGACTTTCTTTTACTTGGTTACAAAAACTTTATATTGGTAAAAACTGTTTAAATAAATTTAGACAAGACCATGGTTATAAAGAGGGAACTTATATTAAAACATGGAATGGTAGCGAAGATAATGTTATCATGGTTTCTGTATTAGAGAATATGGAAAATGTAAGTTTCGATGAATTATATTCTAAACTAGAAGAAAACTATCCTTCAAACTAACAAAGTAAAGAGTCTTCTCTTTACTTTGAAATAGTTATCTCAAAACAAGCACCATCTTTTTTATTTGATACTTTTATCTTACCTTGAAAATGTTTTTCAATAATAGTTTTACACATATATAATCCAATACCTGTTCCATTTTTATTATCTTTTGTAGAGAAATATGGATCAAATACTTTATCAATGATATTTTCTGGTATTCCTCCAGCATTATCACTTATTATAATTTTTTGAACTTTCTTTGACTCTTTATATTCTATTACTATTTTATTATCACCTTGGTTTTGCTTATCATTAAAAGCATCTTTTGCATTTGTTAAAATATTAATGATTACTTGAAGAAGTTCATTTTTATATAAAAAGATATTGTCAAGTTTAATACTATTTTTATTCTCTATTTTAACACTGTTTTTTTCAAAGGCTTCATATAACATTTCAACGGCAATATTTGTTATATATGGAATATTTGTAAGCTCTTTATCTCTATCTTTTTTAAAGAAGTTTCTAAAGTCATCAATTGTTGTAGACATATACTCTAAATAGTTTTCTACATCGTCCAACTTTTTATTAAATGTTGTTTCATCATAATTTTTCATATTAATACGAAGTTTTAGATTGGAAACAGCAGTTCCTATTGAGCTTAAAGGTTGTCTCCATTGGTGTGCAATCATTGAAATCATTTCACCCATTGCTGCCATTCTTGATTGCTCTATTAATAGACTCTCTTTCTCTTTTAAATCTGTTAAATCTTGAATAAAAACCATTTTATAAGTGTTATTATTTTCTTTGATATCTTTGATTCTTATTATTGCAGGAATTATTTCACCTTCTTTTGTTATTAAAGAAACTTCTTCAAAGGTTGCATTGTTGTATTCGAGGTATTTATGATTAATTGTTGGGATTAATATACCCGTTGCAAGGTTTCCAATAATTTCATCTTTATTGTTGTATTTTAAGATATCAATCATAGCTTGGTTAATATTTACTATAAAACCATTTTCTATAATTAAAATACCTTCTATAGTATTATTGAAAAAGCATTCAAAATGATTGTCATTCATTGCTGTCCTAATTAAAATAAAATATCTTTATAGTATAATTTAATAACACTTTTTAGGAGCTAAAATGGTTGATTATATTCTTTTAGAAAAATATGCAAAAGATAAAAGTGTTCTTTTTGTAGAAGATGATAAAGATATTATAAAAGAAACAAGTGAATTGCTAGAACTGATTTTCCCAAAAGTAGATGTTGCTTTTGATGGTGAAGAAGCAATTGAAAAGTATAAAGAGTATTATAAAAGTACAAATTCATACTATGATGTTGTAATCAGTGATATAAAAATGCCAAATAAAGATGGTATAGAACTTACAAGAGAAGTTTATGATATAAATAAGGAGCAATTACTAATAATACTATCTGCTCATAGCGAATCAAACTATTTATTAGAACTTGTAAATATAGGTATTTCTCATTTTATTACAAAACCATTAAACTATGACTCTTTTGTACATGTTTTATATACAAAACTAAAAGAGTTATATGAAAAAAGTAATAAAGATGAAAATATTTCTAGTACCATTTTAAAAATAAATGATAATCTTTCTTGGAATAAAGAAACAAAACAATTATTAAAAGATGACAAAAGTATCAAACTTACAAAAAAAGAGATACTTTTAATTGAAGTACTTTTAAAGTACAGTGAAAAGACTCATACAATTGAAGAACTACTAACTATTCTTTGGTCAGAAGACGAAGAGAAGAACCCAAATATCTCTAATCTTAAAAATATTATCTCTAGACTTAGAAAAAAAGTCCCTGAACTAGATTTAGAAAATGTTTATGGCTTTGGATATCGAATAAATTTAAAATAATGATACCTTTGTAGTACTATTTATTAGTATAATTTTTATAGTGGAGGTGTATCATGTTAAATACATCAGAAAATTATAAAGATTATACTATTTTATATGTAGAAGACGAGACTATTGTAAGATCAAATGTTGAAGTTTGTTTGAACTATATCTTCAATGTAGTAATCGCAGAAAATGGAAAAGAAGGTCTCGAAAAGTTTACTAGTGAAAAAGTAGATTTAATTATCACAGATATAAATATGCCTCTAAAAGATGGAATATCAATGTTAAAAGAGATAAGGGATATAAATCCTACTATTCCATGTATTATTACTTCGGCTGTTGATTTAGATATAATCGAAAAAATTAAAAGTTTAGGTGTTAGTAAATGCATAGCAAAACCTTTTGATATGAAAGATTTACTTAACTGTAGTATGAAGGTATTAGATTCGATGTAAAAGGAGTCTAAATGAAAAAGCTATTTTTAATGATAGTATCTTTTGTTTTTCTTTCATTATTTTTCATTTCTTGTGCAGGTAATGAAACAGTTACAAAAGAAGAGTGTCAATCTTTAGGATTAAAATATAAAAAAGAGAAAGTTCTTAATTTTAGAACTGGAGAATACGAAGTAAGAAGTTTTTGTAAACAAAACTAGAGTATTAAAATACTCTAATTTTAACAGTAGTCATTTTTATATTCTACATAATGTCCTGCGTGCTTTATAAGCTTTTCAACGTCTTCATCTGTTAATTGTTTAACTACTTTTGCTGGACTTCCCATAATTAAACTTTTTGGTGGAAATTTTTTCCCTGCTGTTACAAGTGAATTTGCTCCTACAATACTTCCTTCTCCAATTACTGCATGGTCTAAAATAGTTGCACTCATACCAATTAAACAGTTATCTTCAATAGTACAGCCATGAAGCATTACTTTATGTCCAATAGTTACATTATCACCTAAAATAGTCTGAGAATCTGTATCCATATGAATCATTGATAAGTCTTGAACATTTGTATTGTTACCGATTTTGATACTATTTACATCACCTCTTAAAACACAACCAAACCAGATAGAAGAGTTTTCTCCTATTTCAACTTTTCCTATTACATCAGCACTACTTGCAACCCAAGCAGTTGGTGCAATTTTTGGATAGTGTCCTTTAAATTTTAATAACATATAATTCTCCCTAGTCTTATATTTAAAGATAAATTATAACTAGTGCAATATGAAAATAGCAAGGGTTTTTATTGAAAAGCTGAGGATTTTAAATAGTAGGGGTAAAAAAGTCAAGGATTAACTTGACTTTTTTATATTTTATAAGTGATAGTATTTTTTGTTTTCACCAGAAATGATAAATCTAAGTGCATTAAGTCTAATAAACCCTTCTGCATCTTTTTGGTTATATACTTCGTCTTCTTCAAAAGTTGAGTGTGCTTCAGAGAATAAAGATTTTTCAGAATCTCTTCCTACAACAATAACATTTCCTTTGTAAAGTTTTAACTTAACAGTTCCCTCTACATTTTCTTGTGTTTTGTCAATTGCTGCTTGCATCATTTCTCTTTCAGGAGAGAACCAGTAACCTTGGTAAATTAACTTAGCATATTTAGGCATTAACTCATCTTTTAAGTGAGCAGCTTCTCTATCTAAAGTAATAGATTCAATTGCTCTATGAGCTTTTAACATAATTGTTCCACCTGGAGTTTCATAACAACCTCTTGCTTTCATTCCAACATATCTATTTTCAACAATATCTATTCTTCCAATACCATGTTTGTTTCCATAGTTATTTAAAGTTTCTAAGATAGTTGCTGGTGACATTTCTTCACCATTGATTGCAATTGGGTCTCCATTTTTATATGAGATTGTGATATATTCTGCTTCATCAGGAGCTTCTTCTGGTGAATTTGTCCATAACCACATATCTTCACTTGGCTCTGCATTTGGATCTTCTAAAGATAAACCTTCATAAGAAATATGTAAAAGATTTGCATCCATAGAGTATGGAGAAATTACAGGATTACCTTCTGCATCAATATGTTTTTTATCAATTTCAATTCCATGTTGTTTTGCATAAGCTAATAATTTCTCTCTTGAGTTAAGATCCCATTCTCTCCATGGAGCAATTACAGTAATATCTGGGTTTAACCCTAAGTATCCAAGCTCAAATCTAACTTGGTCATTACCTTTTCCTGTTGCACCATGAGATACAGCATCTGCACCCATTTTATTTGCAATTTCAATTTGCTTTTTAGCAATAAGTGGTCTAGCAATTGAAGTACCTAATAAATATTCACCTTCATAGATTGCATTTGCTCTAAACATTGGGAATACATACTCTTTAACAAACTCTTCTTTTATATCTAAGATAAAAATATTTTCTGGTTTAATTCCACAAGCTAAAGCTTTTTCTCTTGCAGGTTCTACTTCTTCACCTTGTCCTAAGTCAGCAGTGAATGTAATAACTTCTGCATTATACTCATCTTGAAGCCATTTTAAAATAGTTGATGTATCTAGCCCACCACTATATGCTAATACAACTTTTTTTACATCTTTTTTATTCATTTAACTTATCCTATAATCATCATAATTTCAAGGCATATATAATATCTAAAATTAAATATAATTCTGTTTAATTAATTAAGATAAAATCTTTGAAAATATCTATTTCTATTCTGTTTATTTTAGTACTCTTTAGATATAATCCATACTATGAGAATTGATAAATATTTAAATGCAGTTAATATAACAAAAAGAAGAGCAGTTGCAGAAGATATGCTTGAACATAAAGTAGTGTTTATAAATGGGCAAGCTGTTAAAAAAGCAAAAGAGGTAAAAGTTGGGGATATTATTGAAATAAAATATCTTGAAAGAACTGATAAATTCGAAGTTCTTCAAATACCAACAACAAAATCTACTCCAAAATCAAAGATGGATGAATACGTAAAAAGATTGCAAGGATAATGGATATGTTTAATATGGCAAAATTAAAATTTGATGATATTTTTGAAAACAGATTACCACAAGAAGAAGTAAGAGAGTATTTAATAGAACTATATGAAAGAGGTGAAACAGCAGCAGAAATCGCTGGTGCTGCAAGTGCTATGAGAGAGCATTTAATTCCTCTTCCTTTACATTATGAATTAAAAGAAAAAGCTATTGATATTGTAGGAACAGGTGGAGATAAAAGTTATAGCTTTAATATCTCAAGTACAGTTTCAATTCTTTTAGCTGGTACTGATTCATATGTTGCAAAACATGGAAATAGAAGTGTTACAAGTAAAAGTGGTAGTGCTGATATGTTAGAAGAGTTAGGTATTAATCTAAATTTATCTTTAGATAATACTGCAAAAATGCTAGAAGAAACAGGTTTTTGTTTTATGTTTGCACAAAATCATCATCCTGCAATGAAATATATAATGCCAATTAGAAAATCAATTGACCATAGAACTATTTTTAATATTTTAGGACCATTATCAAATCCTGCAACTGTATCAAAACAGTTAATTGGTGTTTTTGATAAATCTTATATCAATAGAATTGCAACAGCTTTAGATTTACTTGAAACTAAAAAGTCTATTGTAGTTTCATCAAAAGATGGAATGGATGAAATCTCTATTTCTGATATTACATATGCAACAAGATTAGAAAATGGAAAAATTGAAGACTTTGAAATTGACCCTCAGGCTTATGGATTAAAGTTAGCTCCAAAAGAGTCAATTGTAGGTGGAGATGCAAAACAAAATGCACAAATAACAAGGGATATTTTATCAAATAAAATTGATGGACCTATGCTTGATATTGTTTTAATCAATGCCGCTGCAGCATTAGAAGTTGATGGAAAAGCAAGGGATATACAAGATGGTTTAGAGATTGCAAAAGAAGCTATTCAAAGTGGAAAAGCAAAAACTAAACTAGAACAAATTATTGATGTATCTTCAAAATTAAACTAGGTAGAATATTGATTTTAGCTTTAGATGAAATTGATAAAATAGTAAAAAAAGTCTCTTCTTTAACTTCTAAGAAGAATAATGACTGTGTTGTTATTTTAAGGGGAGACTTAGCAAGTGGTAAAACTACCTTTGTAAAACATTTTGTAAAAGATTTAGGTTTAGATGATGAAGTAACTTCACCAACTTTTTCTTTACAATCCATTTATTCAGACAAAGTTTTTCATTATGATGTTTATAATAAAAGTTTAGAAGATTTTATCTCTTTAGGCTTATTAGAAGAGTTTGAAAAAGCTGGAATTCACTTTGTAGAGTGGGGTGATGAACGTTTAGAAAAACTATTAAAATCATATGGCTTTGAAGTACTAGTATTAAATATAAAAAAAGAAGATGATAAAAGGCAATATATTATAAATGAGTAAATTAAGAATTGAAGATATTAAAAAGAGTATCAAAAAAACACAAATATTACATGGAATCTCACTAGAAGTAAATGCAGGTGAAATCGTAGGTTTACTTGGACCAAATGGTGCAGGAAAAACTACTACTTTTTATACGGTTTGTGGATTAGTAGCACCAACTAGTGGAAAGGTATTTTTTGATGATGAAGAGATTACAAAACTGCCTTTACACAAAAGAGCATTAAAAGGAATAGGGTACTTACCACAAGAATCATCTATTTTTAAAGATTTAAGTGTTGAAGATAACCTTTTACTTGCAGCAGAAATTATCACAAAAGATAAAGATGAACAAAGAAAAAGAGTAGAAGATTTACTTGAAGTATTTAATATTGAACCAATTAGACAAAGAAAAGGTATCTCTTTATCTGGTGGAGAGAGAAGAAGAACAGAGATTGCTAGAGCTTTAGTATCAAAACCAAAGTTTTTACTTCTTGATGAACCTTTTGCAGGGGTTGACCCTATTGCTGTAAAAGATATTCAAGAGATTATCAATGAGCTTACTAAATTTGGTATTGGTATTTTAATAACAGACCATAATGTAAGAGAAACTCTACAAATCTGTCATAGAGCTTATGTTATGAAAAATGGGTCTTTATTAGCTTCTGGTAAGGCTGAAGATATCAAAAGTGATGGTAGTGTAAGAGAACACTATCTAGGAGAGAGTTTTAGTTTTTAAAAAACTTCAACTCTGTTTTTACCTTCTTTTTTAGCTTTATATAAAGCATCATCTGCTTTTTTTAGAACAGAAGTTTCATTGTCATCTTCTTTAAATCTTGTTACACCAAAACTAGCAGTTATTTGTCTTGGAATATCATCTCTTTTATAGCTTTCTATTGCTTTTCTAATTTTTTCAGCAACATTTCTCGCACCTAATTCATCTGTTTGAGGCAGTAGTACTAAAAACTCTTCTCCACCCCATCTAGCAACTGAATCATGCTCTCTAATATTTTCTAAAAGAACTTTTGAAATGATTTTTAAAACTTCATCTCCAACATTATGACCAAAGTCATCATTGAAGTTTTTAAAGTTATCAATATCAAAAATAATTAGAGATAAATTATTGTTATATCTCTTTTCTCTTTTTATCTCTTTTTTAAAGATTTCATTAAATTTTTGTCTATTAAATAGACCTGTAAGCTGGTCATGGTTTGCTTGATATTCTAAAAGATTTGATTTCTCTTTTAATTCAGTAATATCAGTAAAAGAGATAACATAGTGTTCCCCTTTTTGCTCATAATCATCTATATTGATAGTAAAAACTCTATCTTCACCATCTTTATTTTCAATTTTTACTGTTCTATCTATTTCATTTAACTCAGAAAGTTTACTTATCCAGTTTTTTGAGTCTTCAAAGATATCTTTGTTTAAAAGGTTATTATCTCTTTTAAATACATCTAAAATAGAATTATGTTTAACTAAAAACTCTTCTAGATTACTTACTTGGAAATATTCAAAGAACTTTTTATTTGCATCAATTGGATTTGCTAGGTCTGTTAAAATAACCATGTTATCCTGTGCATCAAGGATAGATTTAGTCTGTTTTACTGCTTCTTCTACTTTATTCTCTAAAGTTAAGTTTATATATTCAAGTTTCTTTCTTAAAAAAATTGGCTCAACAGCTTTAATCATACTTTCTATTAAATGATATAAATCTATTGGTTTCATAGCATAAGCACTTACTTTTACATCAATTGCTTTTTTAAGAAAGTCTGGATCACTATGGGCACTTGTTATTACAATAGGAACTTCATTATCGATTTTTCTAATTTCAGCACACATCTCTAAACCACCCATTTTAGGCATATTAATATCTGTCAAAATTAGATTAATCTCTTTATTTTCCTGAAACTTTTCAAGACCTTCTTTTCCATTTCTAGCAGTTTCTACACTATTTACTATAGTACTAATTGTTTTACTTGTAAACTCTCTTACATCATCTTCATCTTCAACATATAAAACATTAATATCTTTTAAAATTTCTTTATTCATAAATAGTGCCTTTAAATTTAATAAAATTTATATAATTGTGTTACATTATAGCAAGTTTTACTTATCAAATATTTTAAGTGCATTTTCTAGGTCTTCTTGAGTATCAATACCAAAAGATTTTGACTCAACTTCAACCATTGCTATTTTATGACCATTATCAATAGCTCTTAGCTGCTCTAGTTTCTCTACATTTTCTAAAGTAGAAGGGTTAAGGCTACAAAATTTGTTTAAAGATTTTTTAGTAAATCCATAAATACCTAAATGTCCATAGTATTGAGAGTTTTCATAATGGTCTCTGTGATATGGAACTTTAGCTCTTGAAAAGTAAATAGCATTTTTAGTTTCATTTAAAACTACTTTTACATGATTTGGGTCATCTGCTAACTCAGAAGATATTTTTTTATAGCATGATGTTATCATAATATCTTCATCATTTTCTCTTACTTTTTCTACTCTATTAATAACTGCTTTTATAACATCTTCTTCTATAAAAGGTTCATCAGCTTGTACATTTACAACTATTTCATCTTCTGCTAAATTTAATTTATTTACAGCTTCATTTATTCTATCTGTACCACTTTGGTGCTCACTTGATGTCATAACAGCATCAAAACCATGCTCTTTTGCTAAATCAATAACTTCTTGTGAATCTGTTGCAATTACTACTTTATCTAATGAACTAACTTGTTTTGCAGTTCTTATAACCATTGGTAAGCCTAAAATATCTACTAATATTTTGTTTTCAAATCTACTTGAATTTAGTCTTGCTGGTATTATAATCATTTAATTAAATCCTCTTCTATGGGTATTGAAATTTTTATTATTGTATTTTTATTTTCACTTGTGGCTGTAATTATACCATCTAAATGTAAGTTTACAATCATTTTACATACATATAATCCCAAGCCAACACCATTTCTTTCAGTCTTTGTTGAAAAGTATGGCTCAAATATTTTATTTAAAATTGAAGTTTCTATTCCACCTGCATTATCAGTAATATTAAAATATAATCTTCCATTTTCAAAACTTTGAATAATATCAACTTTTCTATTACTTATACTATTTTTCTCAAAGTTTTCAATTGAGTTTTTTAAAATATTTAAAAATAGTGTTTTGAAATCTTCTTCATAAGATAAAAACGATAGCTTATTATTTAGTTTAATATTTAGTTGGACTTTAGAGTCTTTTAGTTCTTCTTTAAGTGAATCATTGATTTTATCAAAAAAGCTTTGAAGCTCTATTTGTGTTTTTTTACTACTTGGTTTTAAAAACTCAGAAAACTTCTCTATTGTATTTGATAGATTATTTGCTTCTTCTTTAATATTATCAAGTACATTTAGTGTATCATCCGTTGAAGGTTCATTGCCCATAGAGTATTCAAGTTCTAGCTTTTGTGCTTGTATTGAAATAAAGTTTAGTGGTTGTCTCCATTCATGAGACAATCTTTGCAGAGTTTCATTCATAATTGATAGTTTAGATTGCTCTTTAAGTAGATTGTTTTTTATATCAATCTCTTTTTTAGAGGTTTCTACTTGTTTATTTAATATTGAAATCTCATCTTTTGATGTAACCTCATTTGTAATGTCAAATAAAAGATAAGTATACCCTGTAATATCCCCATATTTATTGAATATTGCTTTTGCTTTTATATTTAACCAGATAGCTTCATTTAAACTATTTTTACCCTTGATTTTTCCACTGTATTCTTGATAAGTAAGTAGTGATTTATTAATGTTTTTAAAAACAATAGGGTCTATGTCTTCATGGATTATTTTACTATAATGTTCTCCTATTAAAGCATCTTTTTCAAAAGTGAAAAACTCTAAGAAAGCCTTACTAACTTTTGTAATATGTCCATGTAAATCAGTATGCATTGAAAGTACGAAGTCATCAACAATTTGTTCATCAGAGATACTACTTGTAATATCTTTTGTATTTATTACAAAAAGGTCTCTATTTAACATAGAAGAGATAGTTACTTTTAAAAATATTTTTTGTTTGTCTTTTCTTAAGCAAGCAATATCAATTTCAGCTTTGTACTTATTTTCTTTAAACTCTTTTTTTAAAAGCTTTAAAAAAGGCTTTTTATATTCTTCTTCCATTAGGTCAATAAAGGGTCTATTTTTTAGTTCATTTTTGTCAAATCCAAGCATGGGAATAAAGGCATTATTTAAATAGACTAAGTTTGTGTCATAATCTATAATTCCGATACCATCCCAAGAGTTATTTATAATCTCTTGTAATTCTTGATTATTTCTTTGAAGTTTTTCTATCTCTTTCATTATCCGTAAATAAACCTTAGTTTCAGTTCTTTTTATTATAATATAAAATCTTTAAACAAGAGAACTTTATTTAAAAAATATAATTTTGAGAGAAACATTTTATGAAAAAAACAATCACAGTAATTGATACATTTGGATTTTTATTTAGAGCTTATTATGCATTACCACCTTTAAAATCAAAAAGTGGTTTTCCAACAGGTCTTTTAACAGGTTTTATGAACTTTATATCAAATATAGGAAGAGATTTTCAAACAGACTACTTAGTATTTGCCCTTGATGCAAAAGGAGATACTTTTAGAAAAGAGATATATGAAGAGTATAAATCTCATAGACCAGATGTTCCAGAAGACTTATTAAAACAACTTCCTATTGCAATTGAGTGGATTGAACAAATGGGCTTTCAAACTGCTATGGAAGATGGTTATGAAGCCGATGATGTTATTGCTTCAATTGCAAAAGATGCAAAAGAGAAAAACCTTGAAGTAAGAGTTGTTTCTCATGATAAAGATTTATATCAATTAATTGACGATAATGTTTACTTATTTGACCCAATAAAAAAATCAGTAGTAGATGCGCAAAAATGTTTTGATAAATATGGTGTAACACCAGCACAATTTACAGACTATCAATCTTTATTAGGGGATAGTGCCGATAATGTTCCAGGAGTAAAAGGTGTTGGAGCTAAAACAGCAGAAGCTTTAATTAAACAGTTTGATAACTTAGACAATATTTATGAAAACCTTGAGAATATTGAAAAAACAAGATGGAAAAATCTATTAACAGAAGGAAAAGACTTAGCATACGTGTCAAAAAAGCTTGTAACACTTTATACAGAGTGTCATGCTATTGAAGATATTGAAAAGTATGTTTTACCTCAAGAGAATCCTATTTTAAAAATAGCAGATACTTTAATTGAATATGATTTAAATAGAATTATTTCTAAAGTTGAAAAAGATGGTTTAAGCTATAAAACTTCTATTCCAAAAGGATATGAAGAAAAACCTGTTGAAGTTAAGCAAGAGCTAAAAACAGAGTACATTTTATTAAATGATGAGAAAAAACTTTTAGAAGTAGTTTCATCAATTCCAGAGATTGCTATTGTTGCTTTTGATACTGAAACAACTGACTTAGATGTAAGAAATGCTTCTTTAGTAGGATTCTCTTTCTCTTTTGAAGAAGGAAAAGGTTATTACGTTCCTGTAGGACATTATTATTTAGGTGTTCCTAATCAAGTTTCAAAGGAAGTTTCAAAACAAGCAATTGAGATTTTAAATAAAAGAAAACTTGTATTACAAAACTTCAAATATGATTTTGCAATAGTAAAAAATCAATTAGGAGTAGAACTAAACCTTTATGCTGACACTATGATTTTAGCTTGGCTTTTAGATACAAGTTCAAAAATTGGTCTTGATGCTCTTGCGCAAAAATATTTTGACCATGAAATGATTAGCTTTAAAAGTATTGTAAAAAGAGGAGAAAACTTCTCAAATGTAGATATTAATGAAGCTTGTAAATATGCAGCAGAAGATGCAGTATTTACTAGAAATATCTATTTTAAACTACTTGATGAGTTTAAAGAGAAGGAAATTGAGCATTTAGTTGAATTAGCCCATGAAAAAGAGTTCGACTTTATTTATGTTCTTGCAAATATGGAAGAAAATGGTATCAAACTTGATGTTAAAAAACTTGAAGAACTAAAAGAAAAAAGTAATGCTCACATAATAGAGTTAAAATCAAAAATTTATGAAACAGCTGGTGTTGAGTTTAATATAAATTCACCAAAACAGCTTGGTGAAGTACTTTTTGATACTTTAGGACTTCCTCCTTCTAAAAAGACAAAAAGTGGTTATAGTACAAATGAAGTTGTATTACAAAAACTATATGAAGAGCATGCTGTTATTCCTTTAATTTTAGAGTATAGAGAAGCATTTAAACTACAATCAACATATATTGAGCCACTTTTAGAGTTAGCTTTAAAAGATGATGAAAATAGAATTTATACATCATTTTTACAAACAGGAACAGCAACAGGAAGATTAAGTTCTAAAAATCCAAACTTACAAAATATTCCAGTTAGAACACCAGCTGGAGCAGAGATTAGAAGTGTATTTATTCCAAAAGATGGATATAAGTTAGTGGGAATTGATTACTCTCAAATAGAGTTAAGACTACTTGCACACTTTAGTGAAGATGAAGCTTTAGTATCTGCTTTTAATGATGATAAAGATATTCACCACCAAACAGCAGTTAAAATTTTTGGTGAAGAGGAAGCTAAAGAGAAAAGGTCAATTGCAAAATCAATTAACTTTGGACTTTTATACGGAATGGGAAGTAGAAAACTTGCTGATACTTTAGGAATATCAACTAAAGAAGCAAAGCAGTATATTGAATCATATTTTAAAGCCTTTGTTAGTGTAAAAGACTATTTTAAATCAGTTGAAGATGGTGCTTTAGAAGAAGGTTATGTTGAAACACTATTAAAAAGAAGAAGACTTTTTGATTTTGACTCTGCAAATGCAATGATGAGAGCAGCATATTTAAGAGAATCAGTAAATACACTTTTCCAAGGAAGTGCTGCAGATTTAATCAAACTTTCGATGCTTAAAATATATGAAGAGTTTAAAGATAACGAAGATATAAAAATGTTATTACAAATCCATGATGAACTTATTTTTGAAGTAAAAGAATCAGAGGTTGAGAAAATAACGAATAAACTAGTAGAAATAATGGAAAATATTTATGAGTTAAAGATACCATTAAAAGTATCAAAAACTATTGGTAATACATGGCAAGAGTTAAAATAGTATTCAAATAGTGTATAATAAATTTATTTTTTAATAATTTTTCTTTGACAATTTGAAATATTTTAGATAAAATGTAAAAAAATCATTAAGTAAAGAGTGATATTATGCTTAAAACTTTAAAAAATATAAGAAAACTATATAATGCTAAACTACTAGTAATAAGTAATGATAGTGAAGTACAAAATAGTATCGAAGCTGAATTTGATGAGTACTTTAAAGAATTGGTGCTGGTTAAAAGTTCTGCGGAAGCAATTGAATTACTAAGAGGTCATAGTTTTGATATGGCTATTATTGATACAAATGTTGAAGCAAAAGATTTTGATGATGCTTGTTCTGGGATTACTAAGGTTGCTCCAACTTTACCAAAAGTAGTTATTTCTGACAGAGGAAGTAATGAAGATATTGTTACAGCAATAAATAATAGTGCGTATACTTTTTTAACAAAACCTTTAAGACCAGAAGATATTAAACTTTCTGTTATTATGTGTTTAAACCAAACAAAAAGAGGTGATAAAGTAGAGTTCAACAATGGAATCTACTTTGATGAATATAGAGACCAATTCTTTAAATCAGGTGGAAGTTTGGTTGACTTCACTAGATTAGAAAAAGGATTCATGAAACTTCTTATCTCTAAAAGAGGAGAGGTTGTAGATTATGATACAATTAAAGAAGTTGTTTGGAAAGGTAAAAATATGTCTATTTATACAATGAGAAACATTGTAAATAAAATTAGACAAAAAACTTATTATGAAATTGTTAGAAACCATTCTAATAAAGGTTATACATTAGAATTTAAAGAATAAATTTTTAATGAAGTAAAATATGGAAGAACAAATATTATCAAAAAGTGAATTAGTTCAATTATTTGAAGACGAAGTTATTATTGATACAGATAAGGCTTGGTTGATGGATGGTAAAGAGATTGAAATAATTGCTTTACATGATGTTGAACCAAAATATTTACAAGACGTAACCAATGCTAAATTTTATAAAATAATACCTAAAGAAGAGGGGAGAAGATACTAATGTCACATTGTCCATACTGTGGTAAAAAGATTGCTATGAGTAAGGCTTTTTGTTCAAGAAGCTGTAAAGAGAACTATTTTCAATTAATTGCAATACAGGTACCAAAACCATTTTTAAAAAGAATTTTTGTTTTTTGTACTCCTGAACAAAGAGAAGTAGAGATTGAAAACTTTGGAAATAGACATGGCTGGAGAATTGATCTATTGCAAAAGAAAATTGAAGAATTGGCAATAGAATATGGATACATCGAGTCAAATTAGTCAGTTTTCTGACACTATCTTAAATGAATCAACACTATTATTTTTAGAACCAGATGAACAAATAAGAAAAGATACTTTATCAACTCTTGAGAAGGTTTTTAAAAAAGTTTTAGTTGGAAGTGATGGGAAGGAAGGGTTAGACCTCTTCCTTACTCATAAATCTGAAGTTGATTTAATCATAACTGATATTGATATGCCTAATCTTGATGGCATAGGATTTTTATCTCATGTAAGAGAAGAAGACCCCGAGATACCAGTTCTTATTTTCACAGTTTTTAATGATATTAATCAGTTAATAAAAACTATCAAATTAAAAATCACAGACTATATTGTAAAACCTATGCAGTTGAATACTACACTTAAAATAATGCATAAAATACTTGATGACATTGCAAATAAAAAAGTTGTAGAAAAACAAAGAAATGAGCTTGTTATCTATAAAGATATTTTAGATAAAGAAAATTTAGTTTCTGAAACAGATTTAAAAGGTATCATAACTTATGCAAATGATATTTTCTGTGAGGTTTCTGGATACTCAAGAGAAGAGCTTATTGGTAAACCACATAGTATAGTAAGACACCCTGATATCTCAAAAGAAGTTTATAAAGAGCTTTGGGAAACAATCCAAAATAAAGAGACATGGAAGGGTAAAATTAAAAATAGAGCAAAAGATGGCAGTACTTATTATGTACAGGCTACAGTTTTCCCTATTTTAGACAATGAAGGTAATATTGAAAAATACGTTGGAAGTAGATTTTTAATTACAGAGCAAGAAGAAGAAAGACATAAACTTAAAAAATATATCATGCATCAGAAGTCTCAAAAAGTAAAACATGAAAAGCAGCTACAAGAAGAGTTTCAAGATGCTGTACATGCTGCAAAGATGGAAACTGATGAAAAGATGGCTAAGTTTATCCAAGGTCTTAATGAGCAGATTAAAAGCCTTAGAGAAAAACATAGTGATGATAAAGGTAGAATCCTATCTTTAGAGAGAAAATATAAAGAGTCTAATGATAAACTAGACAATATGCAAAAAGCATATCAAGAAAAAGTAGAAAAACTTCATAAAACAGCTGTAATCTCTTTAGAGAAATACAATAGTTTCAAAAAGAAAAATGCTTTAATTACAGAAAAAATAGAGAAGTCGCAAGAAGCAATAAAAACTTTACAAAGTTATATTGATGAATATAGAAAGAAAATTGCTGATTTAGAAGATTTAATTGAGGCTTATGAGAAGCAGTATGGAAAGATTACCGTTAGGTAGTCTTTCTTTTTTTATCTATTACAAGTAAAACACTTAAACTTAAAACTGCAAAAATACCTGAGATTAGCATTCCCATTGTTAACCAGTCACTATAAATAAATCCTAATTGAACATCCGGTTGTCTAAAAATTTCTGCAATAATTCTTGCAATAGAGTATAAAACTCCATACATGATAGCTAATTGACCATCAAAGCTTTTTTTATTTCTAAAGTAGTAAAGAATAGCAAAGATTAATAAACCTTCTAATACTGCTTCATAAAGCTGAGAAGGGTGTCTTAATACACCATTTACATTAATAGCCCAAGAAACATCAGTAACTCTTCCTACTAACTCTTGATTAAAGAAATTCCCGATTCTTCCAAATACATATCCTGCACTAATACCAAGTACAGCAATATCAGCTAAGAACCAAAAAGATACTTTGTTCTTTTTACAAAAAAGAATTGAAGCAATTAAGAATCCAATAAAGGCTCCATGGTAACTCATTCCAGAAATACCAGTAAACTCTCCATTTATAAAAGGATTAAATATTTGCCACGGATGAGTTAAATAATACATAGAATTAGGGTCATAAAATATAATATAGCCTAATCTAGCTCCTAAAATAACTCCTATTTCAACCCACCAAATATATGAGTCAAAAAGGTCTGATGAAATAGGTAGTTTATCTTTTTTAATAAGCCATTTTGCTACAAAGATTGCAGAAAGTAGGGCAAGGGCATACATAATTCCATACCAATGTACATCAATAGAACCTAAACTTACTGCAACAGGGTCAAAATGAGAATATATATTTTGCCAAAAATCCATTAGTCTAAAGCTTCTGCTATAAGTTCAATTGGGTTTTTAAACTCAACATCAACATCAGCTTGATGTAAAGAGTTTGTTATTTGCATTCTACAGGCAGAACATTCAGCACTTACAATTTGTGCTTTCGTATCTTTAATCATTGCTGCTTTTGGAAGTCCTGCTGCTTTTGCAAAGTCATATTTTTCAGTTTGCATAGTAACTCCACCAAATCCACAACATCTATTAGAATCACTCATCTCTTGTAGATTATAGTTTTGTTTTAATAGATTTCTTGGTTCTTGCCATACACCTTGCATTTTTTTAGCATGACATGGATCATGGTAAGTAACTAACTCATCCATTTTCTTATCAGACTTAGCTAAGATATCTTTTAATTCAGTATTATTCTCAAGCCATTTTGTAGCCATAAATACTTTTTTAGATATTTTAGCTGCTCTTTCTTTCCATTCAGGTTGGTCATGTAAATAGTGTTCCCAATCTTGATTTATCATGGCAGAACATGTAGCTTCAGGAATAATAATAGCATCAACATCATCAATCCAAGACTCAAAATATTCAATATTATGTTTTACTAAGAAATCTACTGTATCAAATGCTCCTGTAAAGTATGCAGGTGCACCACAGCATAATTGTTTCTTAGGAATAAAAATATCAAGTTCAAGTTTTTTAAGAATTTTTACTAAAGAATCACCAGTTTTTGTATATGTGTAGTTACTCATACAACCAATAAAAATAGCAACTTTATTTTTTTTCTCTTCTACTTGTTTTTTATGTTTTGCAAAGATAGTCTCTGGATACTTATTTAAAAATGATTTAGAATCAGCATAAGGTAAAGCTCTATCTTTTTTTACAATAGGTAAAGAAAATCTAGGAAGTGCTGATTTTTTCTTTTCATTTATTTTTAAAGCACATGTTTGGAACATCCATCCAAGTTTTGATAAAAAGTCCATAGTTTTTCTATGTCTTAAAAGGAAGAAGAATAGTCTTTTATACCAAGCTATTCCATATTTTTGAGCAATATCACTTCTAACTTGTTCGATAATCATATCAGTTGGTAAGTCATTTGGACAAACTTCAACACAGTTCGTACATAAGAAACATGACTCAAAAATGTCTTTTGCATTTTTATCAAGTTCTAATTCATCTCTTTTATATGCACCCAATAAATCAATAAAACCCCTAGGTGATGTTGCTTCATCTTGGTTAATATTAAAAATAGTACATACAGGTTTACATTTACCACACTTCACACAATCGTCTGAAATAGCAGTGTAATCAAATTTTTCCATAGCCACTTTTATAACCTTAGTTATTAGTTTAAAATATATTATATTTATTAAATTGTGGGGATTATACTATAAAAAGTGTTAAGAGTTAGTGAATAATTTGAAGAATTTCTAAGACTAAATTGTCTTAGAAAATCTTCTTTTATTTTCAGGAATTTTATTTAAATATGCATCAAATGGCATACAAATATTTCTAATAAGCATCGTTCCTGTTTGCGATACTTGGATTTTATCTTCTGTGATTTCTACAAGCTCAGCCTCAACAAACTCATTTAAAGCTTCAATTGCATCATCAAAGTATTCATTAAAGTCTATTTTGAAGTTTTCTTCAACTCTTTTAATATTTAAAGAGAAGTTACTCATAAGTTCCATGATTACATATTGTCTTAAAATATCATCATCACTTAATTTATAACCTTTGAAAATTGGTAAATCACCATTATCAATTGCAGCTTCATACTGTTTTAAGTCTTTGAAGTTTTGTGCATAATAATCAACACCGTTTCCAATAGAGGTAACACCAATCCCTATTAAATCAGCACCACCTTTAGTTGTATAACCTTGGAAATTTCTGTGAAGCTCACCTTTTTCAATAGCTTTAAATAGTTCATCTTCTGGTTTTGCAAAGTGATCCATTCCAACCATTTTATAACCATTTGTTGTAAAAAATTCAATAGTATCTTTTAAAATCTCTAATTTCTCTGATGGAGGAGCAAAAGTTGATTCATCAAACTTTCTCATTGTTTTCATAAGCCATGGAACATGAGCATAGTTAAATACTGCTAATCTATCAGGATTTAACTTTATAACTTTTTCAATAGTTTCATGGAATGTTTTTTTGTTTTGGTGAGGAAGACCATAAATTAAATCGATATTTATAGATTTAATTCCAGCTTCTCTAGCGATATTCATCACATTTTGAGTAGTTTCGTATGGTTGGATTCTATGAATAGTTTTTTGAACCTCTTCATTTAAATCTTGTACACCAAATGAAAGTCTATTAAAGCCACCAGCTTTAAGTACATCCATATGTTCTTTTGTAAAATATCTAGGGTCTACTTCACAAGAAATTTCAGCATCAGAACTAAAATTAGGGAAAACCTCTTTAATCATAGAGATTACTTCTTCTAATTGTTCAGGTGAGAAGAATGTTGGAGTTCCTCCTCCAAAGTGCATTTGAGTTACTTCTCTAGAAGTATTTAGATGCTGTTTTAAAATATTTAACTCTTTTTGTAAATACTCTAAATATCTTACTTTTTTATCCTCTTTAGATGTAAAAATAACATTGCATCCACAAAAATAACAGGCAGATCTACAAAAAGGTAAATGTACATATAAAGATAAGTTTCTATTACTATCTTGGTTTTTAAAATACTCTTTTAAATCTTCTTGTGCAAAGCTTTCAGAAAACTCAGGAGCCGTAGGATATGAAGTATATCTAGGTCCTGGTCTTGAATATTTTTCAAATTTTTTAAAATCAATCATTATTGTTCTTTTTTTCTTAAGTTGTGAAGCCAAACCATTACACCTTTTTGTGCGTGTAATCTATTTTCTGCTTCTTCAAAAACTAAACTATCTTGACCTTCAATAACATCTTCACTTACTTCATAACCTCTATAAGCAGGTAAACAGTGTAAGAATTTTGCATTTTTGCTACCTAGTTTCATCATAGCATCATCTACAATATAGCCATCAAAATCTTTTAATCTTTGTTCTTTCTCTTCTTCTTGTCCCATAGAAACCCAAGTATCAGTTGTAATAACTGTAGCATCTTTACAAGCTTCTTTAGGGTCATTTCCAATAGAGATTTTTGCTCCTGATTCTTTTGCAAACTCTAAAGCATCATTTAAGATGTTTTCATCTACTTCATAGCCTTTTGGTGTAGCAATTCTAAGCTCAAATCCAAGTTTAGAAGCTAACATTAACCAAGAGTGAGCAAGGTTGTTTCCATCTCCAATATAAGCAACAACTAAATCTTTATCTAATCCTGCTTCTTGGATAGTCATATAATCAGCCATAAGTTGTACTGGGTGATACTCAGTTGTAAGTCCATTTATAACAGGAACTTTAGAATATTTAGCAAACTCTTCTATTTTTGATTGTGCAAAAGTTCTAATCATAACCATATCAACCATACTAGACACAACCCTTGATGTATCACTCATAGGCTCACCTCGTCCTAGTTGAATGTCATTTGATGATAAGAATAGTCCTACACCACCTAGTTGATAAATACCAACTTCGAAACTAACTCTTGTTCTAGTACTTGATTTTTCAAAAATCATTCCTAGAGTATTTTTTGGCATATAGTCTTTAAATACACCTTTTTTAGTCTCATTTTTTATTTTATGTGCTAATTCTAAAATTTCTAATATTTCTTCTTTTGAATAATCTTTTAATGTTAAAAAATGTCTCATCGGGTACCCCTTTGTAATAAAAGCACAAATTATATATTAAGTGCCTTTACTTTAACTTATATTGTTTTATTTTTTCTTTGGCATTTGCTCTAAGTATTTTTTATATTTAATATCTTCAAGCTTTTCAATTTTTGCGTTAACCTCATCAAGCATCTCTTTTTTATATTCAGATACTTTTTTTCTAACTTCTTTTGATTTTACACCAATCATTTGTGCAGCTAAAATACCTGCATTTTTAGCTCCATTTACTGCAACAGTTGCAACTGGAACTCCACCTGGCATTTGAACAATTGATAATAAAGAGTCCATACCTTCTAAGTTTGAACCTTTAACTGGAACTCCTACAACAGGAAGTGCAGTCATTGATGCAACCATACCTGGTAAGTGTGCTGCTCCACCAGCTCCTGCGATAATAACTCTTAGTCCTCTTTTTTCTGCTTTTGTAGCATATTTAACTAATCTCTCTGGTGTTCTATGTGCTGAAACAATTGTTACTTCATACTCAATACCAAATTTTTCACACATATCAGCTGCTGCACTCATAACAGGTAGGTCTGAGTCAGACCCCATAATAATTCCTACTAATGGTTTATTTACTGATTGGCTCATACTTTTTTGCTCCCTTTAATTTTTAAAATATCTTTTGCTTTGTTAGCTTTTTCTAATGCTACATTAATATCATCATCTAAAACTGTGATATGTCCCATTTTTCTAAATGGTTTTGTAAATGACTTTCCATAAAAGTGGAAAGATAATTCAGGAATTTCAAGTGCATCATGAATTCCATCAATAAATGGTTCCCCTTCATAACCTTGCTCTCCTAATAAGTTAACCATAACAGCAGGAGAAATAAGTTTTGTAGAACCTAATGGTAAGTTTGTTACAGCTCTGATGATTTGTTCAAACTGTGATGTTGCACATGCTTCTACTGTATAATGACCTGAGTTATGTGGTCTTGGTGCGATTTCATTTACTTGAATTTCTCCAGATTTTGTTAAGAATAACTCAACTCCAAAAATACCAACACCATCTAAAGCTTCAATTGATTTTTTACAAATCTCTAAAGACTTCTCTTCAATCTCTTTAGAAATTCTTGCAGGAGCCATTACTGAATCACAGATGTTTACTCTTTCATCAAAAAGCATCTCAACTACTGGGTAACATTTCATCTCACCTTCAATGTTTCTAGCAACAATAACTGCAAGCTCTTTATCAATGTCAACCATTTCTTCAATAAAAGATTCTGTTTGAAGTGCTTTTGTATCTGCATCTTCTTGAGATTTTAATACTTGAACACCTTGTCCATCATATCCACCAAGTTTTGCTTTTTGTACAACAGGGAAACCAAATGCACCTAAATCTTCTTTTGATTTTACATCTTTGTATGCAGGTACTGGAATACCTTTTTCATCTAAAAGTTTTTTTTGTTCATATTTATTTTGAATTAATTCCATTACATATGGAGAAGGATGAATATTGTGACCATTGTCATATAACTCTTTTAAAATAGAAGTGTCTACATGTTCTAATTCAAAAGTTGTAACATCACTTTCTTGAACTAATTGTTCTAGTTTTTCTTTATCATAGAACCCACCCATGATATGTTTATCTGAAACTTGAGCTGCAGGACAGTTAAATGTTGGGTCTAAAATAGTTACGTGAAATCCCATTTTTTTAGCTTTTTGAGACATAATCTTACCTAATTGTCCACCACCAATAATTCCAAGCTTTAAACTAGAATAGTTAAAGTTTTTATCCATTAATCTTTTCTCCATTAATTTTTTGTGTAAGTAAATTAAACACTTTTCATAACTTTTTGTTTTCTTAAAAGGCAAATATTATATCTAAAAGTTGCTTTTTATAAAATGAAAAAGATTTGAATTAGTTATTTATTTGTAAAACACGATTATATAGTCTAAGTAGTGACTTTTTTGTGACATTTTCAATTATTATTTTTTAAGTACGAAAGCTTTAATATTGCTATCGTGAAAGGTAAGAAAATGGTAAATAAAATATTAAAAAGAGATGGAAATTATGAAGATTTTCATTCCTATAAAATTAAAGATGCAATAAAAAAATCTTTTAAAAGTGCACATACAACTTTTGACTCATCTGTTTATTTTAATGTATTAGCTGTTATAGAGCAAAAAAGAGTAGTTGCAGTTGAAGATATCCAAGATATTATTGAAAATGAACTATTTAAAGCTAGATACTTTGACGTAATGAAATCCTTTATGCTTTACAGACACTTACATAAACTACAAAGAGAACAAGTCTTAGGATTAGAAGAAGATACCACATATATAAACTCTACACAAACAATTGAAGAGTATATAAATGGAAGTGATTGGAGAATTAAAGCAAACTCTAATACAGGGTATTCTCATGCAGGGCTTATAAACAATACTGCAGGAAAAGTTATAGCAAACTATTGGCTTGATAAAGTATACTCTAAAGAAGAAGGTTATGCCCATAGAAATGCTGACTATCATATCCATGATTTAGATTGTTTAAGTGGATATTGTGCAGGTTGGAGTTTAAGGGTATTACTTGATGAAGGTTTTAATGGAGTAAGAGGAAGGGTTGAAAGTACTGCTCCTAATCATTTTAGAGAAGCTTTAGGACAAATGGCAAACTTTTTAGGGATTTTACAAAGTGAATGGGCAGGAGCTCAAGCTTTCTCTTCTTTTGATACTTATTTAGCTCCTTATGTTTTTAAAGACAAACTATCTTTTGAGGATGTAAAGAAAAATATTAGAAGTTTTATTTATAATCTTAATGTTCCAGCACGTTGGGGACAAAGCCCTTTTACAAACGTAACTATTGACTGGACGGTACCAGAGGATTTAAAAGATCAAATTCCAACTAAAAATCAACATCATCTTTTTGAAGGTATAAAAGATGATGAGTTACTTCAAAGAGCAAAAAATAAGGGCTTTGAGTCTTTAACTGAAATGACATATAAAGCTTTCCAAAAACAGATGGATATGATAAATAAAGCTTATTATGAAGTTATGACAGAAGGTGATAAAACAGGACAACCTTTTACTTTCCCAATTCCTACAGTAAATATTACAGAAGATTTTGATTGGCATGGAGAAAATACTGATTTATTATTTGAAAATACAGCAAAAATAGGAAGTTCATACTTTCAAAACTTTATAGGAAGCCAATATACTAAGGATGAACAAGGAAACCTAGTACCAAATGATAAGGCTTATAAACCAGGTCATGTTAGGTCTATGTGTTGTAGATTGCAATTAGATTTAAGAGAGCTTTTGAAAAGAGGTGGTGGACTTTTTGGAAGTGCAGAGATGACAGGAAGTATAGGTGTAGTTACAATAAATATGGCAAGACTAGGGTATTTATATCAAGGAGACAAAGAAAAGCTTCTTGAAAAGCTTGAAGAGTTAATGGATTTAGCAAAATCAACTTTAGAAAAGAAAAGAGTTTTTGTAAATGAAATGTATGAAAGAGGGCTATTCCCTTATACTAAAAGGTATCTTCCAAACTTCAATAATCACTTTTCTACTATTGGAGTAAATGGTATCAACGAGATGATATTAAACTTTTCTCAAGAGGAGTTTGATATAGCCCATAATGATGGAATTGTTTTTGCCCATGAGATTTTAGATTTCATGAGAGAAAAGATGGTTCAGTACCAAGAAGAAACAGGAAATCTATATAACCTTGAAGCAACACCTGCTGAAGGAACAACATATAGATTTGCAAAAGAAGATAAGAAAAGATATAAAAATATTTTACAAGCAGGTTTTGATAAAAATATTTACTATACTAACTCTTCTCAACTTCCTGTTGATTATACAGAAGATGTTTTTGAAGCTTTAGATTTACAAGATGATTTACAAGGAAAATATACAGGTGGAACAGTTTTACACTTGTATATGAAAGAGAAACTTTCAAGTAGTGAAGCTTGTAGAAAATTAGTTCAAAATGTTATATCAAATTATACTTTGCCGTATATTACAATTACTCCTGTTTTTTCTATTTGTCCTAAACATGGGTATATAAATGGGGAGTATGAATATTGTCCAAAATGCGACCAAGAAATCTTAGATGAGGAGTTAAAAAATGCAGAGCTTAGAGCTTAAAAAACTACAAGAAAAGCGTACAAAATGTATAGTGTATACTAGGGTTATGGGTTACCATAGACCAGTTGAAAGTTTCAATATTGGTAAAAAAGGTGAACATAAACAAAGGGTTAAGTTTCTTGAAAAAGATCATTTATAGTATTACACCTTTTACTACAATTGACTATAAAGACCATCTTTCATGTATTGTTTGGTTTATTCACTGCAATATGCAATGTCAGTATTGTTATAACTGCAATATTGTTAGTGCTAAAAGTGGACAATATATGTTAGAAGACTTATACAGTTTTTTGAAAAAAAGAGTAGGGCTTCTTGATGCTGTTGTGTTAAGTGGAGGGGAAGCTACTATTCATAATTTGTTACCTATTTGCAAAGAAATAAAAGAGTTTGGATTTAAAATAAAGCTTGATACAAATGGTTCAAATCCAAAACTTTTAGAGACACTTTTAAAAAGAAATTTGTTAGATTTTGTCTCTTTAGATTTTAAAGGAACAAAGGAAAAATTTAAAGATATTACTAAAAGTTCTTTGTATGAAAGATTTATTTCTTCATTAAAACTTCTTACAAACTCTTCAATAAATTATGAAGTAAGAACAACTTTACATAGAGATTTATTAGATGAAAAAGATATAAATAAAATGCAAAAAGTATTAAATGAAAATGGTTATAAAAAGACCTTTTACATACAAAATTTTTTAGAAGAAGAGAATTTTGCAAACTTAGAACAAAGTAGTACAAAATTTGATTGTTCTAAACTTGATAAAACTTTAGATATCAGTTTTAGAAATTAGATATCCTTGTCCTGATATATTTAAAATAAGCTCTTTATTCGTCTTTTGTCTTAATCTTTTTACAAAGGTTCTAACTCTTTCATCAGAAACCTCATCTTCTTCCCAAAGTATGTTTTTCATCATATCTGTTGATACAAACTCTTTTGAGTTTTTTATAAGTAAAGAAATAAACTCTTTTTCTCTTTTACTTAACTTGATTAAAACGTCATTTTCAAATAAGTTTTTACTGTTTACATCAAAAGAGAAGTATCTATTTAGACAAATAACTCTTTGTTTATTTATTTTTTTTGCAATTTTAACTAGATACTCTAATAACTCTTCAGGATCAAAGGGTTTAATAAAGTACTTAGAAATACCTACATCTATGGCTTTTAAAAGCTTCTCTTTCTCAGAAAAGGCACTTAAAACTATAATAGGAGTATCTTCATTTATCTGTTTTATCTGCTTAGTCATATCCAAACCATCAAGATTAGGCATCATAATATCTGTAATAACAATATCGGGACTTAGCTTTTTAAACTTTTCTAGACCTTCTACTCCATTTTTTGCAATAGTATAAGAGTAAAAGTATTCAGAAATTGCACTTTTTAATAGTTTTGAAATATTCTCTTCATCTTCTACACATAAAACTTTTAAATCTTTTAATATATTTTCTTGCACTTATTTCTCCAAAGGAAGTTTAATAGTTATATTTATTCCATCATTATAGTTATCTAAAGTAATTTTACCATTTAGACTCTTTTCAATAATCATTTTTGACATAAAAAGTCCTAATCCTGTTCCATTTGATTGATGTTTTGTAGTAAAGTATGGTTCAAATACTTTATCTAATGTTTTTTCTTCTATTCCACCTGCATTATCTTTAAACTCAATAATTGCATAACTTTTATCTATAAAGCTTTTAATAGATATTTTCTTTTTTGTTTCTTTATCTTTAAATGCATCTGTAGAGTTTTGAAGAAGATTTATAATAATTTGAGAAAGTTCATTGGAAACTCCAAAAATATCTATTTTTTCTAAATGAGTTTCTATTTTTATACTGTTTTTTTCTAACATTTTCTTTGTTATTGCCAATGCTTCTTCTATGGAAGATTTTAAACAAAACTCTTCTTTATCTTTATTGGGGTTAAAAAAGTTAGAAAAATCATCAATTGTTTTAGACATATTATTTATTATTTCTAAGGACTCTTTGTAGTAGGCATCTATCTCTTTAGTATTCTCTTTTTTAACAGCTTTTTTTACGTTAAATAGAGTTAATGTAAGCTCTGTTAATGGTTGTCTCCATTGATGGGCAATATTAGCAAGCATTTGTCCTAAACTTGCCATTCTTGATTGCCAAAATAGAAGTTTTTGTTTCTCTTCGTTTTTTTCAATCTCTTTTGCAACCCTATGTTCTAATGTCTGGTTTAGCTCCAGTAGTTTTGCAGTTTGTTCTTTAACTTTTTCTTCTAGGGTTTTATTTAGAAGATTTAACTCTTTATCTTTTTGTTCTAAATGTTTTTTTAGTTCTACTTCTTGTGTAACATCATATCTAATAGCAATGAACTCTTTGATGTTTTCATTATCATCTAAAATAGGTGTAATTGTAGTATTAAGATAAACAGTTGAACCATCTTTACATAGATTTTTAACAGTAGTCTTATAAGGTTTTTTTGAAAGAATAGTATTCCAAAGAAGAGTAAAATTCTCCTTTGGAACATCAGGATGTCTTACTATATTGTGATTACTTCCAAGAAGCTCCTCTTTTGAAAAGCCAGAGATTTTACAAAACTCTTCGTTTACAAAAGTGATTATTCCATTGATATCTGTTTTTGATACAATGTTTGAGTTTTCAATGGCTTCTTGGTAAGTTTGACTCATAATATTAGTTTTTATTTAAAAGTTCACAAGCCTCTTTTGCATGATATGTAATAATTAAATCAGCTCCAGCTCTTTTAAAACTAGTTAATGTTTCAAGCATAATTCTTTCATAATCAATAAGTCCAGCTGCTCCTGCATGTTTAAGCATAGCATACTCACCACTTACATTATATGCACAAATTGGAAGATTAGAGTTATTTCTAATATCTCTAATTACGTCCATAAAAGATAATGCTGGTTTAACCATTAAGATATCAGCACCTTGTTTCTCATCTTCTAAAGACTCTTCAATTGCTTCAAGTCTATTTGCTGGGTTCATTTGATAAGTTCTTCTATCTCCAAATGAAGGAGTTGACTCAGCAACATCTCTAAATGGTCCATAATAAGCACTTGCAAACTTAGTAGAGTAAGCCATGATTGGAAGGTCTTCATATCCATTTTCATCAAGAGCTGTTCTTAAACACTCAATAATTCCATCCATCATTCCTGAAGGTGCAATCATATCAACACCAGCTTTTGCATGAACAATCGCTTGTTGTGCTGAGATTTCTAATGTTTTATCATTATTAACTGTTCCTGTTTTAGGATCTAAAATTCCACAATGACCATGGTCTGTGTATTCGCAGAAACAAAGATCTGTAACTATAAACATATCAGGGAATTTTGCTTTAATAGCTTTAATTGTTCTTGCGATAATACTTTCATCACATAAACATTCACTACCAACTGAGTCTTTTACATCAGGAATTGCAAATAAAATAATTGAATTTAATCCAATAGTTCTAATATATTCACACTCTTTTAAAATTTCATCAATACTCATTTGGAATACACCTGGCATAGATTGTACTTCAGTTTTGATGTTTTCACCTTCTCTTACAAATAGTGGATATATAAAATCATTTGCTGTAAGAGTTGTTTCTTGTACTAGATTTCTTAGAGTTTCATTAATTCTTAATCTTCTGAATCTTTTAAACATAATATTTACCTTTATTAGCTATAATCTCGCTATTTTAACAGTTTAAGGTTTAAAAAGATATGAATATAGAAAAATCAAATATTGCTAACCTACCTACAAAATACGGAAAGTTTAAAATAAGAGCATATAAACAAAATAATCAAGAACATTTAGCGATTATGAGTGAAAATTTTGAAAATTTAGAATCTCCATATGTAAGAATTCACTCTGAATGTTTAACTGGTGATACACTAGGAAGTTTAAAGTGTGATTGCCAAAATCAACTTGATTTATCTCTTAAATTTATTTCAAAAGAGGGTGGTTTAGTTATTTATCACAGACAAGAAGGAAGAAACATAGGTTTATTAAATAAAGTAAATGCCTATGCCTTACAAGACCAAGGAAGAAATACTATTGAAGCTAACTTAGAGCTTGGATTTGGAGAAGATGATAGAGACTACTCTGTTGTTGATGAAATCTTTAAAGATTTAAATTTAAAGAAGATAAAACTTATCACAAACAATCCTAAAAAGCTTTCTTATGTTGAGTCTTTAGGTGTTGAGATAGTAGAAAGAATACCTGCTATTACAAAGACTAATGTGCATAATGAACATTATGTAAATACAAAAAAAGAAAAAATGGGACATATGTTTTAATGCTTCAAGCTATTGATTTAGAAAAACTAAAAATAGACAAAGAGTTTTTTAATAGATGTGAAACTTTTATTTCATTACTTCAAAAGTGGGGTAAAGTTCATAATTTAAGTGGAAGACTTACAAAAGAAGATATTGAGGAAAATATTATTGACTCAATAACACCTTTAGAGTTTATAGATGATTATGAAAGTTTTGCAGATATTGGAACAGGTGCAGGTTATCCTGGACTTATTTTAGCTATGGCAAGAGCAGATAAAAAGTGTTATTTAATAGAACCAAGACAAAAAAGAGTTGCTTTTTTAAATTTTGTAAAAAATAGTTTAGGTTTAAAAAATGTAGAAGTTCTTTGCAAAAGAGTTGAAGAAGTAGAGGGCTTAAAAGTAGATTTAGTTACTTCAAGAGCAGTTACTAATACAAAACTTCTTTTAGATATCACTTCAGAAATCTCTACAAAAGATACGAAGTTTTTATTTTATAAAGGTTCTTTACTAGAAAGTGAAATTGAAGAAGCTAAACTAAAAGATTGTATCATTCAAAGCAGAAAAGATAGAAACTATTTATATTTAAAAGGTAATGTATGATATTAAAGATTTTAGCTGCTGCAGTAGTACTTTTTTTGATTTATATTGTGTTATTCAAAAAAGGTAGAGAAAAAGAAGTAAGTAAAGACAGAAAACCGAAAGAAAAAATTGAAGATATAATGGTTGAGTGTCCAACTTGCAGTACTTATGTTTCAAAAAAAGAAGCTATTTTAAGCAATGGAAGATTTTTTTGCTCAAAAGAGTGTTTATTAAATAAATAGGAGATAAAATTGATTTTAATTGGTGATAACTTAGTTCCTTCAGAAAATTTAAGTTTTATTGATTCAATTGCAGATATTGAATACACTATTGCTAACTCAACAGTTGTTTTTAACTATGATGAAAATCTTCTATTGTATAGTAGCAAAAATGATATAGAGTTTGCAGTTGTTGTAGAAAACTTAACACAGGCTATTTATTGTAATGCTTTAAATAGTAAATATATTATTTGTGAAAAAAGACTTGCAAAGAATGTTCAAAAAGTAGCAGAAAACTATATTTTTGACTCAAAAGTTTTAGCAATAATCGAAGACTCTAATGAGATTGAAAAGATTGCTTTAAATGAAATAGATGGAGTAATATACTCAAACTTATTGGATAAATAAATGAAAGAAATATTAGATGTTATCGTTTTAGTTCTTTTTGTGTTTTTTGTTTTTATGTTTATTAAAGGCTTTAATCAGCAACAAATTGAAAAACATAAAAATAGAATGAATCCTTCTGAAGAACCTGAAGAAAAAGAAAACGAGACTAAAACAAAAAACTAGAAAAGCTCCTTAACTGCCCATTAAGTTTCTTTCTGTACCCTAGAAGAACATACTTAATAAAAGGAGTTTTATGAAAATAGAATATGATACCGAATACGAAGCGGGGCAAGATAATCTCAAAGCTTTTGGGATGGATATGCACAACCCTGTCTTCTTTATTAGTGCACTGCTGATTCTTTCTTTCGTCGTAATAACTATTATTTTCCCAACATCATCAAAAGAAATCCTAGGTGGAATGAAAACCTGGTCAATCAACAATTTTGACTGGTTATTTATGCTAGGTGGTAATATTTTTGTACTGTTTTGTATAGCATTAATATTCTCTCCATTGGGAAAAATACGATTAGGTGGTAAAAATATAAAACCAGAATACTCTAGATTATCATGGTTTGCAATGTTATTTGCAGCTGGTATGGGAATAGGACTGATGTTCTGGAGTGTTGCTGAGCCAGTTGCATATTATACTGGTTGGTATAAAACACCACTTGGAGTTGAAGCAAATACGGAACAAGCTGCTGATTTAGCTATGGCTGCAACTATGTATCACTGGGGAGTTCACCCTTGGGCTATTTATGGAGTAGTTGGATTATCACTGGCATTTTTTTCTTATAATAAAGGTTTACCTCTTACCGTTAGGTCTGCTTTTTATCCACTTTTAGGTGAAAGAGTTTGGGGTTGGCCAGGTCATATTATTGATTTACTTGCAGTATTTGCAACTATTTTTGGTCTTGCTACTTCTTTAGGACTTGGAGCTCAACAAGCAAGTTCTGGACTGAGCTATCTTTTTGATATTAGTGCTGGAATAAATACCCAAATTGGAATTATTATATTTGTTACATCCATTGCAATCATTTCTGTTGTTAGAGGAATAGATGGAGGTGTTAAGTTATTAAGTAATATTAATATGTTTGTTGCAGCAGTACTTCTAGCTTTTGTATTTATTGCAGGTTCTACACTTGATATTTTTACAGGCATCTTTTCAACAACTGCAAACTATGTAACAAATATTGTACCTTTAAGTAACTGGGTTGATAGAGATGACTCTACATGGTTTCATGGTTGGACTGTATTTTACTGGGCATGGTGGATTTCTTGGTCACCTTTTGTTGGAATGTTTATAGCAAGAGTATCAAAAGGTAGAACTGTAAGAGAATTTTTAATTGCTGTTTTAGTAATACCTACTTTAGTAACTATTGTTTGGATGGCTACTTTTGGTGGTTCAGCATTAGATCAAACAATGAATAATGTTGGTGCCTTAGCAGATGGAATTACAAAGGTTCCTTTAGCAATGTATCAAATGTTAGAGAATCTACCTTTAACAACAATAACATCATCATTAGCAATTATTTTAGTTCTTGTTTTCTTTATCACTTCTTCTGATTCAGGTTCATTAGTTATTGATTCAATAACATCTGGTGGTAAAGTTGATGCTCCAGTTCCTCAAAGAATCTTTTGGGCAACAATGGAAGGTCTAATTGCAGGAGCTCTTTTATATATTGGAGGGAAAGAAGCCTTAGATGCTTTACAAGCAGGTTCTATCTCTACTGGACTTCCATTTACTATAATATTAATCTTTATGTGTATTAGTTTATTTAAAGGACTAAACACAGAAATCAAACTATATAAATAGTTTTTATTAGGAGATTTGACTATGTTAAATCTCCTATCTTACTAACCAAAAAATAAGCCTTCTTTCGATAAAATATCTACTTTTTAAGATAAATATACTCTCATACAGTTTACTAAGGAAGAATAGATGAATAAACCATTATTAATAGAGATTGGTGTAGAAGAATTACCAGCAATCCCATTTTTAAAAGAATTACCAAATATTGAAAAGAAATGGGCAAAAATATTAGAAAAAAATAGATTATTATGTGATTTTGACTTTTTTTATACACCAAGAAGATTAGTATTATGGCATAGAGAATTTCAAGTTAAGCAAGAAGATTCAGTTGAAGAGATGTTTGGTGCTCCTGTAAAAATTGCATTTAAAGATGGAGAAGCTACTCCTGCTGCACTTGGTTTTGCAAAAAAATGTGGTGTTAGTGTTGATGAACTTGAAAGAAAAGACCAAGGTAGAGGTGAAGTTCTATATTATAAAAAAGAGGTTTCAGGAATTGAAGCAAAAGATTTACTAAATGATATGGTAAATGAGTTTATTTCATCTTTAGATTTTGGAAAATCAATGAGATGGGCTAGCAGAACTGATAGCTTTATTAGACCAATTAGATCTTTAGCTATTCTTTTAGGTGAAGAAGTAGTTGAGGCTGAACTTTTTGGAGTTAAATCTTCTAACTTCTCATTTGCACACAGAATGGTTTCATATGAGCCTTTCACTTATGATTTTGCAGGTGATTACTTCTGCAAACTAGATAAGAATGGTGTTATTCTTTACCCAGATGAAAGAAGAAAAAGAATCTTAGAACAAATGAAAGAGATTGAAGCTTCAAATGGTGTAAAAATTGATATTGATGAAGAGTTATTAGAAGAAGTTGTTGCAATTACTGAATATCCAACGGCTTTAATTGGTAAATTTGATGAAGAGTTTTTAGAGTTACCAGAAGAGGTTATTGTAACTTCAATGAAAGAACACCAAAGATATTTTGCTGTTTATAAAGATGGTGAGCTAACAAACAACTTTATCGTTGTATCAAACTCTAAAACTGAAGACTTCTCTCATATTATCGCTGGAAATGAGAAAGTACTTAGACCTAGACTTGCAGATGGTATGTTCTTCTGGAAAAATGATATTGCAAATGGACTTTCAAATGAAGGACTTAAGAAGTTAACTTTCGTAGAAGGTTTAGGGTCTATGTATGAAAAATGCGAAAGAGAAGCTAAAATAGCTACATTCTTAGCAGAAAAACTTGGTGAAGATAAAGAATTAGTACAAAAAGCAGTAATGCTTTCAAAAGCTGATTTAATGTCTGAAATGGTATTTGAGTTTACAGAACTTCAAGGACTTATGGGATATTACTATGCAAAAATTGCTGGTGAGAAAGAAGAAATATATACAGCACTAAAAGAGCAGTATTTACCAGATGGAGAGGATTCTGACTTACCATCAACTACATTCTCTTCTATTGTAGCACTTTCATATAAACTTGATAACTTAATGGGACTATTCTCTGTTGGAAAAATTCCTTCAGGTTCAAAAGATCCATTTGGACTTAGACGGGCAGCTGCTGGTATTGTAAAAATTGCAATTGAACATAAACTGGCAATTGATTTAGAAGAGATCATTGATGCACTAGCTTCTAACTATAAAGGTTTAGAAAAAGCAAAACTTGTAGAGTTCTTCAATGAAAGACTATTTAAGATCTTTGATGTAAACCCATCTGTATTAAAAGCAGTATTAGGTTCTGAAGAGAGTGATATTTTTAAAATCTCTCAAAAACTTTGTGCTTTAAATCCTATAGTATTAAGTGATAACTTTAAAGAGTATTCTGCAACATTTAAAAGAGTTGCAAATATCATTAAAGATTTAGATATTAACTCAGAATTAGCAGTTAACGTAGAGCTTTTTGAAGATAAAGAAGAAAAAGAGCTTTATGAGGCATTTAATAGTGTAACTTCAAAAGAATACTTAAGCTATGAAGAAGAGTTAGATGCTTTATTTGCTTTAAAGCCACAACTTGATAATTTCTTTGATAATGTTTTTGTTAATCATGAAGATGAAAACATTAAAGCAAATAGAAAAAATATTATTGGTAAAGTTTATCAAGCATTCAAAGAAATTGCTGATATTAAAGAGATTACAATTTAATAGGAGACCAAAATGAGAGCTTTTTTATTAGGTTTAGGTGTACTTTTTATATTTAGTGGTTGTGCAACATGGAAAGGGGTTAAAAAAGACTCTTCTGATGCATGGGAAGCAACAAAAAAAGGAACTAATAAAGCTTACAAAGCTACAAAAGAAGCTATTAACGAAGCAACTGAAGACTAATCCTAGTTTTCTTCCTTTAAGGGGATTGTTATTGTAAAACAAGCCCCTTTATATTTCTTATCTTGAAAATATTTCTCTTTATTACTTGCAGTTATTTTACCTTTAAATAAAGACTCAATCATTTGTTTACAATTGTATAAATCTATTCCTTTTCCAATAGATTGATGTTTTGTTGTAAAGTAGGGCTCAAATATTTTATCTTGAATTTTTTCATTGATACCCATGCCACTGTCCTGTATCTTTATAAAGATAAGATTGTTTTTAGTTTTTACATCAATGAATATATATCTATCAAAATCTTTTTCAAGTAAAACATCAATAGAGTTATTTAAAATTTGTATAAATACCTGTACTAATCTTGTCTCATTTCCAAAGTATGAGATATCTTTTTCTATATTTTCAATTATAGATATGTTTTTATTTTCAAGCCTATGAGCTAGTAGCTCTTTTGCTTTATTAATAACTTCGTTAAAAGTATAATAAGTATTTAATGATTCATCAAAAAAGTCTCTAAAGTTTTCAATTGTATTAGATAGATAGTTTGAGTTTTTTAGTATTATATCAATGCTTTCTTGTAGGTCTTCATCGCTTAGGTTATTAAAATCTTTTTTGAGCCTTAAGCCACTTGTACATGTAGTTATAATAGACAAAGGTTGTCTCCATTGATGGGCTATATTATTTAAAATTTCTTTCATAGTAAGGTTTTTAGAATGTTCTGCAATAATAAGGTCTTGCTTTTTACTCTTTTTAATAGCAGCATCTACTTGTTTTGATAAACTATTATTTAACTCTTTTAATTCATGTTCTTTCTGTTTGTTATATCGAATTGAAGGTATTACAATTAACACAGCTTCTAGAAGTATTGTTAAAAGTGTTCCAAGTAGAATAAATAGTTCCTGTTTCATAAGTTTTTCTATTTTCTTATCACTTTCTACTTCAAACTGTGTAACAGCATTGTCTAACCTTGGTAAAATATCATTAGAAAACTCTTCTACTCGTAATAGGTTTTCTTTACTTTTATTAGAAAGAAATTTATCGACACTTTTAAAATAGGCTTGTACATGAAAATCTAAATAGTTTGGTTTTTTAAAATATATATCTTTAATTTCATTAGAAGTTATGTTTGAAATAATAAATTTGTGATCTTCTTTCATTTGATTTAATAAATGTGCAGTTTTATCAATATAATCACTAGTTCCATTCTCAAAGCTTAGTTTTGCAATTAATGCAGTTCTTTGAGATAACATTCTTTGTTTACCAGTGATATTTATTATTTTAGCATATATCTTTTGACTAGATATCATTTGATTCATAGTTGAATAGGCAAAAAAAGCCCAAAAAACTAAAGATAAAAAGACTATAAAATAAACTAATGTTAGTTTTTTTAAGTTAAATAAATTTTTCATAAATAATTATAACATTATATATTAAAAAAAGTTTTGGATTTCCTTGTATAAAAAGTGTTCATATTCTAGTGGAAGCATATGTGAATCAGTATCTAAAGTTTTTAATTGGAAATTATCTTTCATTTCACATAGTTTATTAATAGGCTCTAAATTAACTAAAGAATCATTTGTAGCGCTTAAGAACTGAATAGGGCTAGTAACATTGATAAGTTCATCAAAAAGAGGTTTTCTTCTCATTGTTGCAAATAATTGTTGATTATAGACTTCTAAACCTAGCTCATCAAACATTTGATTTATTATATCAAGGTTTTCTTCATTTGTCTTATCTTCTAATAGTTGTGAAATAGCCATAAAGCTTAAAGAGTTAATGTTGTTTCTTTTTAATGTTTCTAACATCTTTTTTCGCTTTAGAATCTCTGTCTCTTTTAAAGAATCAATTCCTGAAGAGATAATTAATGCTTTATTTATTCTAGTAGGGTACTTAATAACATACTTTAAAGCTAAATATCCACCTAAAGAAAAGCCAACAAGGTTTATAGGTTCTTTATGTTTAGCAAAAGATATATGTAGTTGTTCTACCATTTCATCTATAGTGTCTTCTCTTGGGATATCAAATGTTTTGTAGTTTGTTAAATTCATTTTAGACCAAAGCTTTTCATTGCACATTAGTCCAGGTAATAGTAGTAATTGTTGTTTCATAAAGGGATTTTACATAAAAAGATATAAAAATGAAATAGAAAGAATAAAGTATTAAAATTTTTAGGAGGGAAATTCTATAGGATTTTTGTATAAAAAGTAATTCTATTTCATTTTTATTCGCAAAATGGAGCTGATGATAGGAGTCGAACCTACGACCTGCTGATTACAAATCAGCTGCTCTAGCCAACTGAGCTACATCAGCATACAAATAAATACCTTTATCAAAGTTTACAGTTAAACAATGGTAAGATAAAGGGAAAAATAAAGTGATGTCTACCAAACTTGACGATTTCAAGCTTTAACATGGTGTCAAGAGAGAGACTTGAACTCTCGACCTCCGGCTTATGAGACCAGCGCTCTAGCCAGCTGAGCTACCTTGACATAAAGACATCATTTATTAAAATTGGTTGCGGAAGCTGGATTTGAACCAACGACCTTCGGGTTATGAGCCCGACGAGCTACCGGACTGCTCTATTCCGCGATATGCTACTTAAAAAAGTGGCTGGGGTAGCAGGATTCGAACCTACGAATGCTGGTACCAAAAACCAGTGCCTTACCGCTTGGCGATACCCCATCTTTTTAAGTGCCGAAATTATAGTAAAAAATATTTTGTTTGTCAAGGGTTTTTAGAAAAAATTTTGAAATTTCTGATATAATATAAAAAATTCAAGAAATAATACTATTATGAAAGAGAAAATATGAATGCAATACAAAGAGTAAAAGAAGCAATAGAAGAGATACAAAAAGGTAACATGGTAATCATGTTAGATGATGAAGATAGAGAGAACGAAGGGGATTTAGTTTATGCTGCAGCATTAAGTACTCCTGAGAAGGTTAACTTTATGGCTAGTCATGCAAAAGGATTAATTTGTGTATCTGTAACAAAAGAGACAGCACAGAGATTAGATTTAAATCCTATGGTTAATTCAAATACTTCTTCATATGAAACAGCATTTACAGTTTCAGTTGATGCAGCAGATGCAGCAACAGGAATTAGTGCAGGGGAGAGAGATGATACTATTAAGATTTTAGCTAATCCTATTTCAAAAGAAGTAGAATTAGTAAAACCAGGTCATATCTTTCCATTAATTGCAAAAGATGGTGGAGTATTAGTTAGAACAGGACATACGGAAGGTAGTGTTGACTTATGTAAGTTAGCAGGATTAAATGGTGAAGCTGTTATTTGTGAAATCATGAAAGATGATGGAACTATGGCAAGAAGAGATGATTTAGATATCTTTGCTCAAAAACATGATATGAAACAAATTTATATCTCTGATTTAGTAGAGTATAGATTAAGCCATGAAAAACTAGTTGATGAAGTAAAAAAAGATGATATAGAGTTTTTTGGTTCAAAAGCTGTTAAAAGAGAGTTTAAAGATCATTTAGGGGATATTCATACTGTTATTCAATTTGGAGAGCCTCAAGAAGTAACTCATGTTAAATTCCATACAGTAATTCCTGATATTGATTTATTCTTAAATGATGAGAAATTAAACTCAATGCTAAAAACAATAAACTTTTTACAAGCAAAAGGTGGATTATTAATCTTCTTAGGACAAGACAAAGTACATAAAGAGTCTCAAAAAGATTATGGTATAGGAGCTCAAATCTTAAACTCATTAAATGTAAAGAAAATCAAATTAATGACAAGTGGGGGAAAACACTCGTTTGTAGGATTAAATGGATTTGGTTTAGAAATTATTGAAGAGATTCAAATAGAGTGTTAATACACTCTATTTGTTTTATTTATTTAGATTAATCTTGGTCCTGCTGACGTAAAGTCATAATCACTCTCTAAAGTTAAATACTTTTTAAAGTTATCAATATACATACCTGCAAGTTTAACAGCTGTTTCATCATAAGACTCTTTGTCTTCCCATGTGTTTCTTGGGTTTAGAACCTCAGTATCAACACCGTTTAGTGTTTTAGGAATTTCTAAATTAAAGATTGGAAGAGTTTCAAACTCTGAATTATTAATTGAACCATCTAAAATAGCATCAATACAAGCTCTTGTATTTTTAATACTCATTCTTGAACCAATACCATAAGGACCACCAGTCCATCCTGTATTTACTAAGTATACATTTACACCATGCTCATCTATTTTTTTACCAAGTAATTCTGCATAAACAGTTGGGTTAAGTGGTAAGAATGCTTCACCGAAACAAGAAGAGAATGTTGCTACTGGCTCAGTAATTCCTCTTTCAGTACCTGCAACTTTTGCAGTATATCCACTTAGGAAGTAGTACATTGCTTGTCTTTTATCAAGTTTTGATACAGGAGGAAGTACTCCAAATGCATCTGCACATAAGAAGATAATATTCTCTGGATGACCACCTCTCATATCAGGAGTATGGTTTGGAATATGATCAATTGGATAAGATACTCTAGTGTTTTCTGTTTTACTACCATCAGTATAGTCAACAACACCATTTTCATCGGCTACTACATTTTCTAAAATAGCACCTTTTTTAATTGCATTAAAGATATCTGGTTCAGACTCACCATCTAAGTTAATAACTTTAGCATAACAACCACCTTCAAAGTTGAATACTCCATTATCATCCCAACCATGCTCATCATCACCAATTAATCTTCTTTTTGGATCAGTTGAAAGTGTAGTCTTTCCAGTTCCTGATAAACCAAAGAATAGGGCAGTATCACCATCTTCTCCGATATTAGCAGAACAGTGCATTGGAAGTTTACCTTCTAAAGGTAACCAATAATTCATCATTGAGAATACACCTTTTTTCATCTCACCAGCATACCAAGTACCACCAATAAGTGCAGTGTTATCTTCTACATTAAATACAACAAATACTTCTGAATGTAAACCATGACTTACATATGCCATATCTACAGTTTTACAAGCATTATAAACAGTGAACTCTGGCTCAAAGTTTTCTAAATCCTCTTTTGGAGGAACAATAAACATATTTTGAATAAAATGTGCTTGCCAAGCTACTTCAGTAATAAATCTAACTGATTTTCTACTATCTAAAGAAGAACCACAATAAACGTCAGTTACATATAAATCTTTACCACCTAATTGTTTTTTAGCAACAACTTCTAAATCTTCATATACTTCTTTAGAAACTTTTCTATTAATATCACCCCATGCAATATATTTATTTGATGGATCTTGGTTAACAAAGAATTTATCTTTAGGACTTCTTCCTGTAAAAATTCCAGTATCTACCATTAACGCACCAGTAGAAGAGATTTTAGCTCCCTCATTTTCTACTGCGTGTTTCATTAAACTATCTACATCTAAGTTTCTATAAACTTTACCTACGTTTTCTAAACCAAGTGAGTCTTTAATTTCAGACATTTCCTACATTCCCTACTAATTAAAATTTTTAAAAAATTGATAAAAGTACACCAGCAGCTACGGCAGAACCGATAACACCAGCAACATTTGGACCCATCGCATGCATTAATAATACATTCGATTTGTCATATTCTTGTCCAACTTTTGATACAACCCTAGCAGCCA